>NZ_JBEXRA010000007.1:98173-226559 GCF_040612855.1 Streptomyces sp. NPDC006332 | reverse complement strand
CCCCCAGGCCATGCACTCGACAAGGGGAGGTAGTCATGCCAACTCCGAAGGCCGGTAACCCCGTTGCGGGGCTACGAAGACGGTAATGGGGGGGGGAGGGTGGGGGGCTTCTGGGCCGGTCCGGCAGGTCGGCAGCGCGGGTGGTGCACGTGGCGCGGCCCGTCCTCTCTTCGGGGAGAGGGCGGGCCGCGGTGTGTCGCTGTCGCGGGGTGGCTCAGAGCCGCTCGGGTGTCCTGATGCCCAGCAGGGCCATGCCCTGGTGCAGGGTGCGGGCCGTGAGGGCGCACAGGAACAGGCGGTTCTCTACGTGGGCCGGGGTGTCGGCCTTGAGGACCGGGCACTTGTCGTAGAAGGACGTGTACAGCGACGCCAGCTGGAACAGGTACGCGGCCAGTTTGTGCGGTGCGTACTCCGCGGCCGCCTCGAAGGCCGTGTCACCGAACGCGTCCAGGTGCAGACCCAACGCCCGCTCGGCCGGGGCGAGTTCGAGCTCAGGATGACCGACCGGCTGCGTCTCGCCCGACTTGCGCAGGATCGACTGGATCCGGGCGTACGCGTACTGCAGGTACACGCTCGTGTCGCCGTTCAGCGACACCATCTGGTCGAGGTCGAACTTGTAGTCCCGGTTCGGCGACGTCGACAGGTCCGCGTACTTCACGGCACCGATGCCGACCTGCGCGGCCCGCTCCTGGATCTCGTCCTCCGTGAGGTCCTGCGCCTTCTCCCGCACTACCTCGGCGGCCCGCTGCACCGCCTCGTCCAGCAGGTCCTCGAGCCGTACGGTCTCGCCCTCACGCGTCTTGAACGGCTTGCCGTCCGCGCCGAGCACCGTGCCGTAGCCCATGTTGTGCGCATGGACGTCGTCGCTCAGCCAGCCGGCCCGCCGGGCCGTCTCGAAGACCATCTTGAAGTGCAGGGACTGGCGCACGTCCACCACGTACAGCAGCGATGTCGCGTGCAGATCGAAGACCCGGTTGCGGATCGCGGAGAGGTCGGAGGCCGCGTAGCCGAAGCCGCCGTCCGCCTTCTGCACGATCAGCGGCACCGGCTGGTCGTCCTTGCCGCGGATCTCGTCGAAGAAGACGACGAGGGCGCCCTCGGAGCGCACGGCGACGCCGGACTCCTCCAGCAGCCGCGCCGTCTGAGCCATCATGTCGTTGTACGCGGACTCGCCGACGATCTCCTCGTCGCGGATCTCCATGTCGAGCTTCTCGAAGACGGAGTAGAAGTAGACCTTCGACTCGTCCACGAACCGCTGCCACAGGTCCAGCGTCTCCTTGTCACCCGACTGCAGGGCGACGACCCTCTTGCGCGCCCGCTCCTTGAACTCCTCGTCGGAGTCGAAGACCGCGCGTGACGCCTTGTACACCCGGTTCAGGTTGCTCATCGCCTGGTCGCCGTCGACGTCGGCCGCCGGGGCCAGCTCGCCGGGGTTCTCGATCAGGTGCTGGATGAGCATGCCGAACTGGGTGCCCCAGTCGCCGATGTGGTGCCGGCCGATCGTCTTCTCGCCGGTGAAGTCGAGCATGCCGCGCAGGGCGTCGCCGATGACCGCCGACCGCAGGTGGCCGACGTGCATCTCCTTCGCCACGTTCGGCTGGGCGTAGTCGATGACCGTGGTGCCCGCGTTCTCGGCGAAGGGCACGCCCAGACGGTCGGGGTCCGCATACCGGGCGGCCAGGTTCTCGGTGATCGCCCTGTCCGAGAGCGTGATGTTCAGGAAACCGGGGCCGGAGACCTCGATGTCCTTGATCAGGTCACCGGTGACCACCTCGGAGACGACCTGTGTCGCCAGCTCCCGCGGGTTCGCCTTCGCCTTCTTGGCGAGGGCCAGGATCCCGTTGGCCTGGTAGTCGGCCCGGTCGCTTCGGCGCAGCAGCGGGTCGGCGGCACCGGCCTCCGGCAGGGCTGCCGAGAGAGCCGTCGCGAGATGCTGCTGGACGGAATCGCTGAGGGACGTGACCGGGGCCATAGGAGTGGGTGCCGTTCTCCTCGGGGGAATAGGTGGGCCTGCCCAGTATCCCACGGGGCGTAAAGCGGTTTTCCTGGGCGCGAGGCGGTCTGGGAGAATGGAGCGTCGGCCGTGCGAACGTACCGGCTGCCCGTGTGAACCCTTCAGAAAAAGAGGACGTGCCGATCGTGGCTCAGAGCACCGAGACCACCGACTGGGTCTCCCGTTTCGCGGATGAGGTCATCGAGGAGTCGGAGCGTCGGGCCTCGGGCAAAGCGACATCACCCGCTGCCGCCGAGGTGATCGTCGTCGCCTCCGGGCTGTCCCCGTCCGGACCCATCCACCTGGGGAACCTGCGCGAGGTCATGACCCCGCATCTCGTCGCCGACGAGATCCGGCGGCGCGGCCACCAGGTGCGCCACCTGATCTCGTGGGACGACTACGACCGGTACCGCAAGGTGCCCGCCGGAGTCGAGGGCGTCGACGAGTCCTGGGCCGAGCACATCGGCAAGCCGCTGACCTCCGTCCCGGCGCCCGCGGGCTCCGCCCACCCGAACTGGGCCGAGCACTTCAAGGCCGCGATGGTCGAGTCGCTCGCCGAACTGGGCGTCGAGTTCGACGGGATCAGCCAGACCGCGCAGTACACCTCCGGGGTCTACCGCGACCAGATCCTGCACGCGATGCGGCACCGGGGCGACATCGACGCGATCCTCGACCAGTACCGCACCAAGAAGGCCCCCGCCAAGAAGCAGCAGCAGAAGCCGGTCGACGAGGCCGAGCTGGAGGCCGCCGAGGGCTCCGGCGCGGCCGGTGAGGACGACGGCAGCTCAGGCACCGCCGGGTACTTCCCGTACAAGCCGTACTGCGGCAACTGCGAGAAGGACCTCACCACCGTCACCGCGTACGACGACGACACCACCGAGCTGACGTACACCTGCGCCGCCTGCGGCTTCTCCGAGACGGTCCGGCTGAACGAGTTCAACCGCGGCAAGCTGGTCTGGAAGGTCGACTGGCCGATGCGGTGGGCCTACGAGGGCGTGGTCTTCGAGCCGAGCGGTGTCGATCACTCCTCGCCCGGCTCGTCCTTCCAGGTCGGCGGGCAGATCGTCGGGATCTTCGGCGGCAAGCAGCCGATCGGGCCGATGTACGCCTTCGTGGGGATCTCCGGGATGGCCAAGATGTCGTCCTCCCGCGGCGGCGTACCCACCCCCGCCGACGCGCTGAAGATCATGGAACCGCAGATCCTGCGCTGGTTGTACGCCCGCCGCCGGCCCAACCAGTCCTTCAAGATCGCCTTCGACCAGGAGATCCAGCGTCTCTACGACGAGTGGGACAAGCTGGGCGCGAAGGTCGCGGACGGTTCCGCCCTCCCGGCGGACATCGCCGCGCACACCCGCGCCGTACGGACCGCCACCGGCGAGCTGCCGCACACCCCGCGGCCGATGCCGTACCGGACCCTCGCGTCCGTCGCCGACATCACCGCCGGTCACCAGGACCAGGCCCTGCGCATCCTCAGCGAACTCGACCCCGCGAACCCGCTCGCCTCGCTCGACGAGGTCCGGCCGCGCCTCGACAAGGCCGAGACGTGGACCAACACGCAGGTGCCCGCCGACCAGCGGACCATCGTGCGCGACGAGCCCGACCACGACCTGCTGAAGTCCCTCGACGAGGCGTCCCAGCAGTCGCTGCGGCTCCTGCTCGACGGGCTGGCCGAGCACTGGTCCCTCGACGGGCTCAGCCACCTCGTCTACGGCGTGCCCAAGGTGCAGGCCGGGTTCCCGGCCGACGCCACCCCGAAGGAACTCCCGCCGGAGATCAAGACCGCCCAGCGGTCGTTCTTCGCGCTGCTGTACCACCTGCTGGTCGGCCGGGACACGGGGCCGCGACTGCCCACGCTGCTGCTGGCGGTGGGTCAGGAGCGGGTGCGGGTCCTGCTCGGGCAGTAGCAGGCCGCTGCGTTACGACGATGGGGGCGCCCGGCGAACACCGGGCGCCCCCATCGTCGTCCGCACGCGGTGTCGCTCAGGCGATGTGGTCGTCCTCCAGCTCCGCGGTGTGGCGGTTCTGGAAGCGCAGGACCATGCGCTTGGCGTCGGCGTCCGGGACGGGCGTCCCGTAGGTCGCCTCGACGTTGTCGCCGAACTGGCGCGGGGTCGGATAGCTGCCGTTTATCGACTGCTTGAAGACCTGGTAGAACGATTCCTCATCCGGCTCGACCACCGGAGTGCCGCCGCCTTCGCCGAGCTCGCGGGTGCGGTTCGGGCCCACCGGGATCGGGAACGTGCCGGTCTCCTCCGGGGAGGGCTCCTGCGTCGGGGGCTCCTCCTCGAACTGCTCGCGGTACGCGTCGGCCTGCTGCTGCTCCTCGAACCACCGGTCGTACTGCTCCGACGGGTCATAGGTCGGGTCGTAAGTCGGGTCGTAGCCGCCCTGGTACTGGACCTCGTGCGGGGACTGGAACCAGGGGCTCTCATCCGGCTGGGGGCCGGGCTGCGGCTGGGCCTCTTGCGCGTACGGGGGCTCGGGCGCGGGCTGCTCGTCGGGCCGCCGGCCCGCCTGGGGAGCGCCGCCGAGCTCCAACCGCTGTTCGCCGGACGGCGGCGTCCCGCGTCGCGGATCGGAAGGCTCCGCGGCGGCTCGTCGGCCCCCGGTCGGTCCGGTCCCTTCGGCTGCCGCGGTCGGCCCGGCCACCGCGGGGACCTCGGACCGCGCCTGCCGGGGGGCCGGCGGAAGAAGGACCGGCTCGATTCCGGCCGCCGCCAGGCCCGCCGGGGCCGTCTCCGCCAGCGGCACGCCGTAGCGCGCCAACGTCAGCGGCATCAGGCTCTCCACCGGCGCCTTCCTGCGCCACGCACGGCCGAAGCGGGAACGGAGGCGGGCCCGGTAGACCAGACGCTCCTGCTCCAGCTTGATGACCTGCTCGTACGAACGCAGCTCCCACAGCTTCATCCGGCGCCACAACAGGAACGTGGGGCCCGGGGAGAGCAGCCAGCGGGTGAGGCGAACGCCCTCCATGTGCTTGTCGGCGGTGATGTCGGCTATCCGGCCGATCGCGTGCCGGGCCGCCTCGACGGAGACCACGAACAGGATCGGGATCACCGCGTGCATACCGACACCCAGCGGATCCGGCCAGGCCGCCGCGCCGTTGAAGGCGATCGTCGCCGCCGTCAGCAGCCAGGCGGTCTGCCGCAGCAGCGGGAAGGGGATACGGATCCAGGTCAGCAGCAGATCGAGGGCCAGCAGCACGCAGATGCCCGCGTCGATGCCGATCGGGAACACGTAGGAGAAGTTTCCGAAGCCCTTCTGGAGGGCCAACTCGCGGACGGCCGCGTACGAACCGGCGAAGCCGATGCCGGCGATGATCACGGCGCCGGACACGACCACACCGATGAGAATGCGGTGCATCCGGGTCAGCTGGACTGGCGCGGCCACCCGTAATCCCCTCCCATTGCGTGTTGTTGCGCGCAACAGAGTGGCACATGTGTGCGTCGGACGCGTCTTCGGTACGTCAGGAGCCCGGTCCTCGTGGAGGGCCGGGCTCCGTCAGACGGACGCTGTGAGCTGGGCGTTGGCGTCCAGGTGTGACAGTCAGCTCTTCTTCGTCGCTGACTCTGAAGGGGAGGCGCTCTTCGAGGGCGACTTCGACGAGGACTTCGACGGGGCCGCGCTCTTCGAGGCCGACGGCGAGCTGTCCGCCGAGCTGTCGCCGCCGTCGTCCGCCTTGCCCTTGCCGTTCGCCTCCGCCACCGCGGCCACCGTCTCCTTGGCCGCCTTCTCGGCGAGCTTCGTCAGGGTGGCGGCGCTCGGCGTCTTCTCACCGGCGAGGCCCGCGCCGTTGTAGTCGACGGTGATGACGACGTTCTCGGCGCGCGTGACGACCGTCTGCTGCTTGAAGGAGCCTTCCTTCTTCTTCAGGTCGTACGTCACCGTCGTCGCCTCGTCGCCCGCCCCGGCGAGCTGCTTCGACTTGGCGTTCTTCGCGCCCTCGGCCGACTGGGCGTCCTGGACCTGCTTCGCGTAGTACGCCTGCGCCTGCTTGTCGCCGCTGCCGCGGGAGGTGTCCGACTCGAAGCGCAGCATCGAGATGTTCAGCCAGCGGAACTGGGAGCCCTTGACGCCGTTGTTGTCGAGGCTGTTCCAGGAACAGCCGGCCCGTGTCGCCGTGTCGCCGGAGGAGCCCTCCTTGCCGGACTTCGTCCCCTTCGGTACGAGGTCCTCCAGGGTCTTCTTCGACACCACCGCACACGGCTTCGGGAGCGAGCTGTACACCGCCGCCTGCACCGTCGGTGACGGGCTCGCGGACGCCGACGCCTCCGGGCTGCTGCCGGAACTTCCGCTCTGGCTGCCCGCGTTGTCGGAGCCGGAGTCCGAGGAGCAGCCGGCCACGACCAGCACCGCGGGGACCACTGCCGCGCAGACAAGGGCGCGGCCGCGGCTCTTCGCCCGCCGCTCGCGCAGGTCTCGCTCGTCACTTCCCCACTGCCTGAACGGCGTGGGAGGGGCCCCCAGGTCTCGATGTGCTGGTCGCTGCATGGTTCCTTCACTCATGACGCTTGTGGTTCCTGCCGTCGGATCGGGTCCGCGGGGCCACCGTACGCGGTGAGGAACCGGTGTGGCCTTGGTTCGGTCGCTTTGTGCGTGCGGGTGAGAGGTCTGTGAAGGGGGGTCAGTCGGACAGTGAGTCGGCCAGCTGTCCGGCCAGTTTCCGGGCGTTGTCCTGCATTTCCTCACTGTCCGGGGTCACCCCGAGAGTCGCCGACTGCTCCTCGTACTCGATCGTCACGATGACATTCGACGTGCGGAACGCCACAGTCACGGTGCGCTGCTGGGCCGTCGAACCACCACTGCTCAACGCGTCGTCCACGTACCCCTCGTCGCCGAGATCGTCGAGGAGGCGGGGCTGGAGATCGGTCGGAGGGACGGAGGACGAGGACGTGGGGGACGGCGACGTGGGGGACGACGACGCGGACGCGGACGGGGAGACGGCGGCGGGGGAAGCGGGACCGGCGGCGGAGGAACCGGAGGAAGGGGGCGGGGGCGCCGAGGCGGAGCCGGACGGGGCGGTGGTGGGGGCGCCGGTGCCCGTACCGCTCGGGTCGCCGCTGCCCGCGTCCGAGGCGGAACTGGAGCCGGTCGGCACCGGCAGGTCGGCCGCGTCCGCCATCTTCGCGAACAACTCCTGCGCCTCGGTGTCGTCGCTCACGGTGTTGTCGTACGACACCACCCGCTCGAAGTCGACGAGCAGATGGTCGGTGGCGTCCCGCTGGGCCACCTTCCAACGGCAGCCCACCTTGCGGTCGGTGTCGTAGGTGAGGGTCGGCTCGCCCGCGTACGCCTTCTCCCGCTGGTCCTCGTCGGTGATCTGCCGGATGCCCGGCAGGAGCGAGTCGAGGGTGCTCCGGCCCGCCGCGCCGCAGGGTTCGGGGAGTGTGCGGTACCGGCCGGGCTCGGCGGCGGGTGAGGCGGTGCCCGCGGTGCCGGGGTTCGCGTTGTCCGTGGTGCCGCCGTCGTCCGAGCTGCCGGTGCAGCCGGCCAGCAGGGCCGCGAGGAGTGCGGCGACGCCTGTTACGTACGCCTTCCGCTGCACGGTCAGGCTCCTCTCGACGGGTCTGTGGGCTGGTGCGCGCACTCGGAACTCAGCGTCCCCGCTGGTTAATCGCTTGCCGCACGGGGGCGCCCCCTGGAGACAATGTCTATCGCACGCATGGCCGTGGCCGCCGGTCCGATGTCCCTTTCGTTGATCCTGGCGCCGGTTTTGCGATTCAAGGCTTCTGTTGTTTTCCGGGGGAATGAGGACGAAATGTCGTACGTGGAAATGCCGGGCGCGAAGGTCCCGATACGTATGTGGACCGACCCGTCGACGGTCGAGGAGGGCGCCCTCCAGCAACTGCGCAACGTGGCGACCCTGCCGTGGATCAAGGGCCTGGCGGTCATGCCGGACGTCCACTACGGCAAGGGCGCGACGGTCGGGTCCGTCATCGCGATGCGGGGGGCCGTGTGTCCCGCGGCGGTGGGAGTGGACATCGGGTGCGGGATGTCGGCGGTGAAGACCTCGCTGACGGCCAACGATCTGCCGGGTGATCTGTCCCGGCTGCGGTCGAAGGTCGAGCAGGCGATTCCGGTGGGGCGGGGGATGCATGACACCGCCGTCGAGCCCGGGCGGTTCCATGGGCTGGCGACCGCGGGGTGGGACGACTTCTGGGGGCGGTTCGAGGGGGTGGCGGATGCGGTGAAGTTCCGGCGGGAGCGGGCTGCTTTGCAGATGGGGACGCTCGGAACCGGGAATCACTATATCGAGCTACTGTTTGATTCTTCTGATTCTGTGTGGCTCACGTTGCACTCTGGATCTCGGAACATCGGCAAGGAGCTGGCCGAGCATCACATCGGCGTGGCGCAGAAGCTCTCGCACAACCAGGGTCTCGTAGACCGTGACCTCGCCGTGTTCGTCGCGGACACCCCGCAGATGGCGGCGTACCGTAACGACCTGTTCTGGGCGCAGGAGTATGCGAAGCACAACCGCTCGATCATGATGGCGCTCCTCAAGGACGTGATCCGCAAGGAGTTCAAGAAGGCAAAGCCGACGTTCGAACCGGAGATCTCGTGCCACCACAACTATGTGGCGGAGGAGCGTTACGCGGGCATGGATCTGTTGGTCACCCGCAAGGGGGCGATCAGGGCAGGCTCCGGCGAGTACGGGATCATTCCTGGCTCGATGGGCACCAGTTCGTACATCGTGAAGGGTCTCGGCAACGAGAAGGCCTTCAACTCGGCTTCGCACGGTGCCGGACGGCGCATGAGTCGGAATGCGGCCAAGCGTCGTTTCACGACCAAGGATCTCGAGGAGCAGACGCGGGGTGTGGAATGCCGCAAGGATTCGGGGGTCGTGGACGAGATTCCGGCCGCGTACAAGCCCATCGAGCAGGTGATGGATCAGCAGCGCGATCTCGTTGAGGTCGTGGCGAAGCTCAAGCAGTTCATCTGCGTCAAGGGCTGACGCCCGCGGCCCCGGTGGATGACCGGGGCCGCGGCGGTCGACTATCGCTTAGCTGGGATGGCAGCCTGGCCGGTTCGTAGGCGCCATAGGCGGATGTAGCAGCTCTTCTCGGTTCGGCCCAGTTCCTTGGCGGCGGCGGCATCGTCGTTCAGTGTCAGGAGTACACGGTCCTCCCAAGCCGTCCAGCGGCGGCGCTCGGGAGCGATCCTCATGCCTGCCGGCCGGACCCAGGTGCTCAGCGAGTCTGCCGCGGTCTTCTTGCGCTCCAGGGCCAGGCAGCCCTTGTAGTAGAGGTGGGCTGCCAGCTTCTGGGCGTTCTCCTTGGTGTACAGGATGTTGAAGATGTCGTCGCGCGCGTTGCGCTTGAGGGTGCGCTCTGCTCCAGTGATTTTCCCTGCGTAGAAGCACAGGTACGCCGCGATGGACGTGCTGGCTGTGGTCAGGGAAATGAACGGCAGGCCCTGGCTTGTGTAGCCCACTGACCCATCGGCGTCGATGACACAGCGGAGGTAATCGCAGGCCGCGAACTCGGCGCGCGGGGGTGCGATGTCCTTCGACTTGCGGCCGTAAGGCAGGCGGAGTTCGTTGAGCCTGGTTCGCGCTTCGAGAGAGCACGTCCTCCAGATGGCCGAGTGAGCAGTTTCGGCGAAGTTTGTGGATCGGGTGCGCTCGGTGATGCTGCTGTTGTACGGCGTCAGCCGCTGGAATTCCCGCAGGAGATCGATGTCCTTGGCGTTGATCTCCACAGTCAGTCGCCCTCGTTGCCTCGACTGTTGGGAGAGATGCCCGTCCGCCTGCAAGAAGCCGAACATGTACGCGTACTCGGGGACCGCCAGGTTCATGAACTGGTGGGCGATAGGCTCGCATTCAGCCATGAGGAAGTTAGCCCTTCCTTGCTGGTCAGGCCCTCGCCCGGGACCGGCATCCCGGGGCGAGGGCCGTCGATTTGAGGTTGTGGCGCGAGCCTAGATCGCCAGTTCAGCCTCCGTGCGGGTGATCGATGACGTTCACCCCTGTGAGTTACTGCGGACGCTTCTCCATGTCGGCGCGGTGGACGTGGCTTGGGCGAATGCGGGGGTCCTCCCCGATCGGGTAGCCGCCCACGTCGCGGAGGTTGTGCAGCCGGGAGCGCGGTATGTGGCTGTCCACGGGGTGGGACCCCGACGCGGCGGCATCACTCCGGGGCGTGCGCCCTGAGGCGGCATTGCTCCCGTTCGGCGTCCGGCATCACAGGTCCCGGTGGACCTTCGTGTTGGAGGCCTGGGCGCGGGGGCGGAGGACCAGGAGGTCGACGTTGACGTGGCTGGGGCGGGGTCACCGCCCAGGTGATGGTGTCGGCCACGTCGTCCGCCGTGAGGGGCTCGGCGACGCCCTCGTAGACCTTCTGCGCCTTGTCCTGGTCGCCGCCGAAGCGGGTGAGGGCGAACTCGTCCGTCTTGACCATGCCGGGGGCGATCTCGATGACGCGGACCGGGCGGCCGACGATCTCCAGGCGCAGGGTCTCGGCGAGGACGTGGGCGCCGTGCTTGGCGGCTACGTAGCCGCCGCCGCCCTCGTACGTGCCGTGGCCGGCCGTGGAGGAGACGACGACGATGGTGCCGTCGCCGCTCGCGTCCAGCTTGGGGAGCAGGGCCTGGGTGAGGTTGAGGGTGCCGATGACGTTGGTCTCGTACATCGTGCGCCAGTCGGCCGGGTCGCCGGTGGCCACCGGGTCGGCGCCGAGGGCTCCGCCGGCGTTGTTGACCAGCACGCCGATCGTCCGGAACGCGGAGGCGAACTCGTCCACCGCCGCGCGGTCCGTGACGTCCAGGGGGTACGCGGTCGCCTGGTGGCCCGCCGCGGTGATCTCCTCCGCCAGCGCCTCGATACGGTCCTTGCGGCGGGCGGTGAGGACGACGCGGTAGCCCGCCGCTGCCAGCTGTCGGGCCGTGGCGGCGCCGATTCCGCTGCTCGCACCGGTGACGACGGCGATGCGGGAGGCGGCGGACGGGGCAGCGGTGGCCATGAGGTGCTCCTCGGGACTCGTCGGGCGGGCGGGGCGGAAACCCGTTCGGTCAGGATAGGCGGGTGGGGCGGAGGGGCGGCCTGGGGTCTCGGTCCGCGGCCGGGCTCCGGGAGGGCGCCGGTGGGACAATGAGGGTGATCCCCTGATTTCTGCTGATTTCTGCGGAGGTGGATCATGGGACAGGCACGTGAGGTCATGGACCGGCTCACGGACGCGGTCACCACGCATCCGGACCTGAAGGTCGTCGCCGAGCTGTACGCCGAGGACGCGGTCGCCGTCACCCCCGACGAGGGGGAGATCCACGGGCGTGACCACATCGTCGAGTACTGGCGGCAGATGACGCAGGCGGTCCCCGAGGCCACGTTCGAGACCGTGCACGCGTACGAGGTCGGTGACACGGCCATCGACGAGGGCTTCTTCAGCGGACGGAACACCGGGCCCATCCAACTGCCCACCGGTGAGGCCCTCCCGGCTACCCAGAAGGAGGTCAGGATCCGCGGGGTGGACATCGCGACCGTGCGGGACGGCCGGATCACGGACTACCGGCTCTACTTCGACGAGATGCAGTTCCTGGATCAGTTGGGCCTGCTGCCCGACGCGACGCCGTGAACCGGGGGCCGCTCGTGGGCAGGCCGGCTCCCCTGAGCCCCGGGGCGGCCGGCGGGTTCAGCTCAGCGCGCCCAGGGTCAGGGCGCCGATCACCGGGGCGGCGTACACCAGCGGGAAAGGGATGTGCGCGTACCAGCGTGCCCGTACGACGGTGACGACCGCCCCGGCGAAGTAGAGGATCAGGCCGACGCCGGCCAGCACGCCGACGATCGGCACGAACAGGCCGACCAGGAGGCCCACCGCCCCGGCGACCTTGGCGGCGCCGAGCCGGGGCCACCAGGCGCGCGGCACGCGGTAGTCGGTCAGGGCCTGGATGATCCACTGGGTGCGGGTGAGGACGACGACCCCGGAGTAGCCGGCCATGGCGGCGGCGAGCAGGGTGACGACGACGTGGGCGACGGACATGGAACGCTCCTCGGTGATCGGGCGGGGCGAGCCAGGGTGACCTGATCGAAACGGTGTCGTCAGGCGCCCTGATCGGGTTCGTGTTCACCGGGTTGACGCGGCGCGCGCCAGGAGTGTGACGGGTCGGCCGGACTTTTCTCGCCGGGGAATACGCCTGCCCGGGTGACCGTTGGACAGCTATAGTTGAACGGTCAACAACTTGGAGGTTGAGCGACCATGCAGTTCGGGATCTTCAGCGTCGGCGATGTCACGCCGGACCCGACCACGGGCCGTACGCCGACCGAGCGCGAGCGCATCAAGGCCATGGTCGCCATCGCGCTGAAGGCCGAGGAGGTCGGGCTCGACGTCTTCGCGACCGGCGAGCACCACAACCCGCCGTTCGTGCCGTCGTCCCCGACGACCATGCTCGGGTACGTGGCCGCGCGGACCGAGAAGCTGGTCCTGTCCACTTCCACCACCCTCATCACCACCAACGACCCGGTGAAGATCGCCGAGGACTTCGCGATGCTCCAGCACCTGGCGGACGGCCGGGTGGACCTGATGATGGGGCGCGGCAACACCGGCCCGGTGTACCCGTGGTTCGGGCAGGACATCCGGCAGGGCATCAACCTCGCCGTCGAGAACTACGCCCTGCTGCGCCGGCTGTGGCGCGAGGACGTCGTGGACTGGGAGGGGAAGTTCCGTACCCCGCTGCAGGGGTTCACGTCCACGCCCCGCCCGCTGGACGGCGTACCGCCGTTCGTCTGGCACGGCTCGATCCGCTCGCCGGAGATCGCCGAGCAGGCCGCGTACTACGGCGACGGCTTCTTCCACAACAACATCTTCTGGCCGGCCGACCACACCAAGCGGATGGTGGAGCTCTACCGCAGCCGGTACGCCCACTACGGGCACGGCACGCCCGAGCAGGCGATCGTCGGCCTCGGCGGCCAGGTGTTCATGCGGAAGAACTCCCAGGACGCGGTGCGCGAGTTCCGGCCCTACTTCGACGTCGCCCCCGTCTACGGGCACGGGCCGTCGCTGGAGGAGTTCACCGAGCAGACCCCGCTGACCGTGGGCTCCCCGGAGCAGGTCATCGAGAAGACCCTGGCGTTTCGCGAGTACGCCGGTGACTACCAGCGCCAGCTGTTCCTGCTGGACCACGCCGGGCTGCCGCTGAAGACAGTGCTGGAGCAGCTGGACATGCTCGGCGAGGAGGTGGTGCCGGTGCTGCGGAAGGAGTTCGCCGTCGGGCGTCCGGCCGACGTGCCCGAGGCACCCACCCACCAGTCGCTGCTCGCCGCCGCCACGAAGGGGGTGACCGCCGAATGAAGCTCGTCGTCGTCTCGGCCGGGCTGAGTGTCCCGTCGTCCACCCGGCTGCTGGCGGACCGGCTGGCGGCCGCGGTGGGCCGCCGGGTACCGGTCGACGGGCGGGCCCCGGTCGACGGGCGGGGTGTCGAGTCGCAGGTCGTCGAGACGCAGGTCGTCGAGTTGCGCGACCTCGCGGTGGAGATCGCGCACAACTTCACCAACGGGTTCCCGGGCCCGCGGCTCGCCGCCGCGATCGACGCCGTGACCGGGGCGGACGGGCTGATCGTCGTGACTCCGGTGTTCTCGGCGTCGTACAGCGGACTGTTCAAGTCGTTCTTCGACGTGCTGAGCGTGAGCGACCAGGACGCGCTGGCCGGGAAGCCGGTGCTGATCGCGGCGACCGGCGGCAGCGCACGGCACTCCCTCGTACTGGACCACGCGTTGCGGCCGCTCTTCGCCTACCTGCGGGCCGTCGTGCTCCCGACCGGTGTGTACGCGGCCTCGGAGGACTGGGGCGCCGAGGGGCTGGACGCGCGGATCGAGCGGGCGGCGGGGGAGCTGGCGGGGCTGATGACGGGGCTGTCGACGGCCCCGCAGGTCGCGCAGGACACACAGGTCGCGCAGGTCGCGCAGGCCGCCCAGGCCCAGCCGGTCGGGTTCGTCCCGTTCGAGGAGCGGCTCGCCGCGCTGCGGGCGTGACCGTCCGGGCGTGACCGCGGGGGCCTGACTCTGTGGTCCGGGCCGTGTGACGGTGAGATCCCAGTAAGAAGGGTGACCGTAAGAACCCTCACACGGCCCGGTCGCCGGAGGTCGGGGCACACTGAGGACGTGTCCCGAACCGTGCTGCTCGCCGAAGACGACCGCGCCATCCGTCATGCCCTGGAGCGGGCCCTGACCCTGGAGGGCTATCGGGTGATCGCGGTCGCCGACGGCGTCGAGGCGCTGGCGCAGGCGCACCGGACCCCGCCGGACGTGCTCCTCCTCGACGTGATGATGCCCGGCATCGACGGCCTCCAGGTCTGCCGGGTGCTGCGCGCCGAGGGCGACCGCACGCCGATCCTGATGCTGACGGCTCTCGTGGAGACCCAGGACCGGATCGCCGGCCTCGACGCGGGCGCCGACGACTACGTGGTCAAGCCCTTCGACGTCGAGGAGGTCTTCGCCCGGCTGCGTGCCCTGTTGCGCCGCACCAGCCCGGTCGGCGCCCTGACCGGCGTACCGAAGCCGCCGCCCGCCCCCGAGGGGCAGCTCGAGGCGGCCGGGCTGCGCATGGACGTGCAGGCCCGCCGCGCCTGGCGCCGGACGCGCGAGCTGGAGCTGACCCGCACCGAGTTCGAGCTCCTGGAGCTGCTGGTGCGCAACGCGGGCATCGTCCTCGACCACTCCACGATCTACGACCGGATCTGGGGTTACGACTTCGGTCCCGGCTCCAAGAACCTCGCCGTGTACGTCGGCTACCTGCGCCGCAAGCTCGACGAACCGGGCGCGCCCCAGCTGATCCACACGGTCCGCGGGGTGGGTTACGTGCTGCGGGAGGACTGAGTGGGCCGCCTCGGGCGACTGCTGTCCTCGCGGCGGCCCCGGCTGCTGTCCCTGCGCACCACCTTCGCGCTGTCCTTCGCCACGGTGACCGCCGCCGTCACCGTCCTGGTCGGGGTGCTGTCGTACAGCGCGGCCGCGCGGCTGGTCCGGGTGGACCAGGAGTCCGTGTTCGACGAGGTCGTGCAGGATCTGCGGGCCGAGGTGCGGCAGCACCGGATGACGCCGGAGGACTTCTCCTCCTCGGAGCCCGGTCACGACCTGGTACGCCCGGCCCGGACCGACGTCCAGGTACTGGGGCCGGACGGCGCGGTCATCGACCCGGGGCGCCCGGGCCTGCCCGTGACCGGCGGCGACCGGGAGATCGCGACCGTCGTCCTGGCCGGTCGGGCGGTCGAGCACAAGGACGTCCACGTCGGCAGCGACGTCTACCGCATCGCGACCGTGTCCCTCGGCGGCGGCCGGGGCGCGGTGCAGGTCGCGCAGGAGTTCAGCGACACCGAGGACCTGCTGCGGGCGCTCCAGCAGCGGACCCTGATCCTGATGGCCGCGGTGGTGGTCGGGGCGGGCCTGTTCGGCTGGTGGCTGGCCCGGCGCATCACCCGCCGCCTGGTGATCCTCACCTCGGCGGCCGAGGACGTGGCCCGCACCCGTCGGCTCGGCATCCAGGTGCCCGTCACCGGCTACGACGAGGTCGGCCGCCTCGGTCGCGCCTTCGACCGCATGCTCGGCCGCCTCGCCCAGTCCGAGGAGGACCAGCGGCGTCTCGTGCAGGACGCCGGTCACGAACTGCGTACGCCGCTGACGTCCCTTCGTACGAACATCTCGCTGCTCCGCAGGATCGACGAGCTGCCCCCCGGCACCCGCGAGGAGCTGGTCGCGGACCTCGGTCAGGAGGCGCGTGAGCTCACCGACCTGGTCAACGAGCTGGTGGAGCTCGCGGCCGGGCAGTCCGACACCGAGCCGCCGCGGCGGGTCGACCTCGCCGACATCGCGGAGGACGTCGCCGGGCTCGCCCGCCGCCGCACCGGCCGTCAGATCCTGCTCCGGGCGAGCGGCGACACCACGACCGACGGACGGCCCGGCATGCTGACCCGCGCTCTGTCCAACCTCGTCGACAACGCGGCGAAGTTCGACCGTGACGGTACCGCGCCCATCGAGATCAACATCGCTGGTCCGGCCCGCCCGGGGACCGTCCGGGTCGAGGTCCTCGACCGCGGGCCGGGCATCGCCGACGCCGACCTCGTCCGCGTCTTCGACCGCTTCTACCGGGCCGCCGACGCCCGCTCCCTGCCCGGCTCCGGCCTGGGCCTGTCCATCGTGCGGGAGGTGGCGCTCGCGCACGGGGGAACGCCGTTCGCGATCCGGCGGGACGGGGGCGGGGCGGTGATCGGGTTCACGGTGGGGGGTGGGCTGAGCGGGGAGGGGTGACGCGTCCGTCGGGCGCGGGTTCTCGGTCTTGCGGGGCTCGTTGCTGCGTGACGCCACCAGTACTTGACCCCGCCGCCCTCACCTGATGAAGCCGGTACGGCCCGAGCTAGGGGGTTTCGTCCCGGGCTACCGTCGGCTAATGTTGTGCACTTTCTTGACGGAGGTGACTCAAGCGCCTAACTTCGCGGTGTCCTTCCTCCGCTCAAGGGAGAGCGCGATGCCCTCGTCCCCCATCGCATCACCGCCCGTGCCCCCGTCCCCGGAACGCGCCCGCCAGCTCCGCCGGGTCGCCCTGTCCGGACTGCTCGGCACCGCCGTCGAGTTCTACGACTTCCTGGTCTACGGAACCGTCGCCGCCCTCGTCTTCGGCGAACTGTTCTTCCCGGGTGCCGACCCGGCCGTCGGCACGATCGCCGCCTTCGGCACCTTCGCCGCCGGTTATGTCGCCCGCCCGCTCGGCGGCATCCTCTTCGGTCACTTCGGCGACCGGCTCGGCCGCAAGTCGATGCTGCTGCTCACCATGGGCCTGATGGGCGGCGCGAGTTTCCTCGTCGGCCTGCTGCCCACGTACGACACCATCGGTGTCTGGGCGCCGGTCCTGCTGATCGCGCTGCGCGTGGTGCAGGGCGTCGCCATCGGCGGTGAGTGGGGTGGCGCCACCCTGATGGTCGTCGAGCACGCGGGTGAGCGGCGGCGTGGACTGTGGTCCAGCTTCACGCAGTTGGGAGCCCCGCTCGGCTCCCTGCTGTCGACCGCCGTCGTCACGTTCGTCGTCGCCCTCCCCAAGGACGAGTTCGCGGCCTGGGGATGGCGCGTGCCGTTCCTGCTGAGCGTGGTGCTGCTCGGCGTCGGCCTCTTCGTCCGGCTCAAGGTCGTCGAGAGCCCGCTGTTCGCCGAGGTGAAGAAGGACCGTGCCGAGTCACGGCTGCCGATCGTCGACGTACTGCGTCGCCCCCGCCCCCTGGTGCTGGCCTGCTGCGTCGGCATCGGCGCCTTCACCGCCCAGTCGCTGCTGACCAGTTACCTCATCGCGTACGCCACCGGCATCGGCTACGCCCGCCCGCAGGTGCTCACCGCGCTCACGGTCTCCGCCTGCGTCGCCCTGGTCGTGCTGCCCTGCGCGTCCGCGCTCTCCGACCGGATCGGCCGCCGCCCGGTCGTCCTCGCCGGAGCCGTCGCCTCGGCGGCGCTCGCCTTCCCCGTCCTCGCGCTGGTCGACTCGAAGTCGCCCGGCCTGCTGATCCTCGCCGTCGTCCTCGGTCACGGCATCGCCCAGTCCACGATGTACGGCCCGCTGGGCGCCCTGCTCACCGAGATGTTCGGCACCAAGGTCCGCTACACCGGCGCCTCCCTCGGCTACCAGGGCGCCACCCTCATCGGCGCCGGCTTCTCCCCGATGATCGCCGGCAGCCTGGTGGCCGGGAACGGCGGCTCCAGCACCCCGGTGGCGCTGCTGCTGTGCGGGGGCGCCGTCGTCACCGCGCTGACCGTCGGGTTCCTGCGGGAGACCAGCGGGACGTCGCTCACCGAGACCGACGGACACTCCACCACCCCCCACCGGGACTCCCACAAGGGCTCCCGCCCGGACTCCACCACGGAGGAGATCTCCGCATGACGACCCGCACCCCCACTGCTCGTCGTACCGCCTGCGCCGCCGCCCTCCTGCTCGCCGTCACCGCCCTGCCCACCGCGGCCGCGGCGGCCCCCGCCACCACCACGAGCCACGTCGAGGGCCAACTACCCTCCGGCGCGACGTACATGATGGACGTCCCCGCCGACTGGAACGGCACCGTCCTGCTCTTCAGCCACGGATACAACGAGGCAGGCCGGCCCAACCCGGCGCAGGACGCCCCGGACGAGGCCACGAAGGCCCTGTTGCTCAAGGAGGGCTACGCAGTCGTCGGCTCCTCGTACGCCACCGCGGGCTGGGCGGTGACCGACGCGGTACCCGACCAGCTCGCCGCCCTCTCCACCTTCACCGACCGCTTCGGCACCGCCCACCGCACCCTCGCCTGGGGCAGGTCGTACGGCGGGCTCGTCACCACCGCCCTCGCCGAGCGCCACCCGGACCGGATCGACGGCTCCCTCTCCATGTGCGGCCTGGTCCACGGAGGCGTGGCCAACTGGAACAACACCCTCGACCCCGTCTTCGCCCTCAAGACGCTCCTCGCACCCGGCTCCGACACCCCCCTTACCGGGCTGCCGGATCAGGCGGCCGCCACCGACGCGGCGAACGCCCTGACCACCGTGGTCGACTCGGCACAGTCGACGCCCGCCGGACGGGCCCGCATCGCCCTGGCCGCGGCCCTGCACAACATCCCGGTCTGGAACCAGCCGACGCAGACCCGCCCCGCCGCGACCGACTGGGACGGGCAGCAGGCCAACCAGTACGAGGCCGTCAAGGGTCTGCTGAAGATCGCCGCCTTCAACCGGCGGCAGGAGGCCGAGGTGCGTGCCGGCGGCAACATGTCCTGGAACACCGGCGTCGACTACGCGGCGATGCTCGGCCGCTCCTCCGTCTCCAAGGAGGTCACCGAGCTGTACAAGAAGGCCGGCCTCTCCCTGCGCGCCGACCTCGCCACCCTCAACCGGGCCCCGCGCATCAGCGCCGACCCGGCCGCCGTCGCCTGGATGAGCCGGACCAGTTCCTTCACCGGCCGGCTGGCCAAACCGCAGTTCGACATCCACACCACCGGCGACGCCCTGGTGCCCGTCCAGACCGAGAGCGCCCTGCGCCGCGCCGTCACCGCCGCCGGTTCGGCACCACTGCTTCGACAGGCGTACGTCGGGAACGCCGGGCACTGTACCTTCAGCGCCGCCGAGCAGCTCGCCGCCCTGCACACCCTGGAGGACCGCGTCGCCACCGGCAGCTGGCACGACACCGACCCCGACTCCCTCAACACCAGGGCCGCCGCGGCCGACCCGACCTCGCCCGCCCGTTACGTCGCCTACCGTCCCGCCCCGTACCCGCGGCCGTACGACCTTGCCCATCCGGCCGACCGCCGCTGACGCGGCACGACCGCCCGCCGCACCGCCGGCGGGCGGTCGTACCCTTGCCAGCGTGGAGGACGACGACATCCTGGACACCTCGGGCAGCGACATCGCGGGTGGCGACATCTTGGGCGGCGAGGGCGGCGACATCTCAGGCAGCGACCCTTCGGGCAGCCCGCAGCTACGCCCGCAGTCGCTGATGCTGGCCTTCTTCGGCAACCACGTCCTCGACGCGGGCGACCTGGGGGTCTACTCGGGCAGCATCATCGAGGTGCTCGGCCGCGTCGGCGTCGGCGAACAGGCCGTACGGTCCACCCTGACCCGCATGGTCAACCGGGGCCTGCTGCGGCGTCAGCGCGAGGGCCGCAGGATGTACTTCGGCCTGACCCCGCAGGCGACCCGCGTCCTGGAGGACGGCCGGATCCGTATCTGGCAGAAGGGCGCCGTCAACGACGACTGGGACGGAGCCTGGACGCTCCTGGGCTTCTCGTTCCCCGAGTCCTGGCAGCGTCAGCGCCACGATCTGCGCTCGCAGCTCGCCTGGTCCGGATTCGGCGCGCTGTACAGCGGGCTGTGGGTCGCTCCCGGGAGGGTCGACGTCGCCGGCGTCGTCGCGGACCTCGGGCTCGCCGCCCACGTCAAGATCTTCCATGCCCAGGCCGACGAGGCCACCGACATCGGGCTGATGATCCGGGACACCTGGGACCTGGAGAACATCGCCGCCCGCTACGTCTCCTTCGACAAGCGCTGGACGGCCCATCTGGACGCCGGATCCGGAGGCGACCCGATCGGCACCCGGCTGCGGCTGGTCAGCGAATGGCTCTGGACCATCCGCACGGACCCCCGGCTCCCGGCCCGCCACCTGCCCGCCGAATGGCCGGCCCGCCCCGCCCAGGAGACCTTCCGCCGCATCGCCGAACAGACCGAGGCGCCCGCGGAACGGATGGCCGGCGAACTGCTGGACACGGCACCGCTGCGGTAGCCGAGGGGGCGAGGGGGGCCGGCGGCGTGGGTCCTCAGTGGTAGCCGTGGACGACGGCGTGGCCCTTGCCGCGGCCGATCATCCACTTGTTCACCGGGGTCGTGATCAGGAAGGCGACCGCGAACCCGCCCAGGAGTGCCGACCAGAACAGCCCGTCCGACAGCTGGGCATCCATCGCGCCCGGGACGAGGGCGATGATGGCGTTGTCCACCAGCTCCATCACGGCGATGGAAACGGTGTCGGCGGCCAGAGCCACCTTGATCGCGGACTTGAGGTCCAGACCGGCCCCGCGTACCGCGAACAGGGTGAAGGAGTACCCGAACAGGAACGCCAGGGCGATCGCGGCGACCATGGTGGGCACGTTGCCCCAGCCGAGGGCGGTACCGATGGCCATACCGAGGATCTCGCCGATCGCGCACCCGGTCAGGCAGTGCAGCGTCGCCTTCACCGCCATTGCCCAGGAGGCACCCGCGTGCCCCGCGTGGGAGGCGTGACCGGCGTGACCGCCGTGGGAGTCCTGCTCGTACTGGTCGTGCGGGGTGTCGGTGTGGTGATCGCCGTGGTTCATGAATCAGCTCCGTTCCCGTCGGGTTGCCTGATCTCGTCACCCGGGTCCCGGTGATGTGGGGGAGTGCGGGTCAGGCCCTGCCGGTCAGCTCGTAGCCGGCCTCGTCGACGACCTCGGCGATCACCGCGTCGTCCGGCTCGGCGGCGCTCGTGACGGTGACCCGGCCGGTGTCGAGGTCGACATCGACACCGGTCACGCCGTCCAGCGCACCGATGACCTTGGTGAGCGTTGCCTTGCAGTGGCCGCAGGTCATACCGGAGACGGCGTACGTCGTGGTGGCGCTTTCCGTGGCCGTCGCGGTCGCGGTAGCTGTGGCCTGGTCCGCGGTGCCGGTCGAGCAGGTGCCGTCCGTGGAGCAGCAAGACGAAGACATGGGTTCCTCCTGGTCGGTTCGGTCACAGCCGCATGGGCACGGGTACGGGGTAGGGGTACCCGTGCACGACACTTGAAACTGTATACCCCAGGAGGGTATCCGCGACACCCAATAAAAGACCCAAATCTCACACCCCCTGGGGGTATCTGAAGTGCGCGCGTCTCCCTTCCTTCCGATCCGCGCCGATCGCGCGAGCCGTTACCGCAGCCTGTCGGCCCGCGGACCGTACTGACCGAGGAACATGTCGACGCCGCCGGCGATCAGGCGGTCGGTGAGGTCGTCGTCGATGGTCGTGCCGTAGGTGCTGAACACCAGGTGCGGGAAGAGCAGGAGTGAGTACAGCTGGAGGGTGGCGACCTCGGTGTCGGGGATGTCGAGGCGGCCCTCGTCCGCAAGTCGCCGCAGCGTGTCGGCCACGGCGGGGTGATGTCCTTCCGGTCCCGCCTGGTGCCAGGCGGCGCCGAGTTCCGGGAAGCGGTGCAGTTCACGGCTGACGACATTGCGCAGGGCGAGGATGTCGGGGTTGGAGCGGGTGCCGTGAACCCAGGCGCGCGCCGTGTCGGTGAGGGCCTCACGCAGATCGTCGGCCTCGGCCAGACGGTCCATGGCGCTGACCAGGGCGCCCTCCAGGGGAGCGTCGAGCGAGTCCTTGATGACCCCGATGAACAGCGCTTCCTTGCTGCCGAAGTGGTTGTAGACCGTCACCTTCGACACGCCTGCCGCTGCCGCGATCGCGTCCACGCTCGCCTCGAACCCCTCGCGCAGGAACAGCTCGCGGGCCGCCGTCACGATCGCTCGCCGTTTCGCCTCGGCGCGCGGTCCGGTGGGCGGCTGCTTTGCGGCCCGTGCGGCGTGTGCGCCTGCGGCGGGAGCGGCGGACGTGGCCTGCGTGGCCGGCCGTGCGGCATTCGCTGAGCTCATGGCGTCAGTCTACCCAGCACCTGAACTGAACGGTTGAGTTCATGTGAACTGCCCCGTACAGTTCAGTTCAGGTCGCAGAGAGCCGCCTGCCCTGGCACGGTCCTGCCCCGGCCGCATCCGTCACGGGCTGTTTCGAGGGAGCCGTCATGAGTCACGCCCATCCCACCCTCCACACGGAGCGCAATCCCGCACCGCCCGTACCCCGCCGCGGGCTGATGCTGGCGCTGCTCTGCGTGGCCCAGTTCATGCTCATCCTGGACGTCACCGTCGTGAACGTCGCCCTGCCCGACATGGCCGCCGACCTCCACCTCGGCCGCGAGGCCCTCACCTGGGTCGTCGCCGCGTACACCCTGTGCTTCGGCGGGCTGATGCTGCTCGGCGGCCGTCTCGCCGACGTGTTCGGCGCCCATCGCACCGCACTCGCCGGACTCGCGGTGTTCACGGCCGCCTCGCTCGTCACCGGACTCGCCACCGGCGCCCCGATGCTGATGACCGGACGCGCTCTGCAGGGCGTCGGCGCCGCACTGCTCTCCCCGGCCGCCCTGTCGATCGTCACCACCACCTTCCACGGCCCCGAGCGCAACAAGGCCCTCGGCGTGTGGGCGGCCCTCGGCGGCACCGGATCAGCCGCCGGTGTCCTGCTCGGCGGAGCCCTGACCGACGGGCCCGGCTGGCAGTGGGTGTTCTTCGTCAACGTCCCCGTCGGCGTCGTCACGCTGGCAGCCCTGCCCACGCTGCTGCCGCGCCGCGCCCCGCAGCCGGCCCGGCTCGACCTGCCCGGCGCCGTGCTGGTCACCGCGGGCACGGCCGCGCTCATCTACGGTCTGGTGCGGGCGGGGGACGCGGGCTGGTCCGCCCCGACGGCCGTCCTGCCGCTGCTCGCCGCCCTCGTCCTGTACGCCGCATTCGGTGCCGTGGAGCGGGCGAGCCGGGCCCCGCTCATGGACGTACGGATGTTCACGCGGCGCCCCGTGCTGGCGGGAGCGTTCTTGATGCTCGTGGCCACCGCGCTGCTCATCGGGTTCTTCTTCCTCGGCTCGGTGTACCTCCAGCACCTGCGCGGCTACAGCCCGCTGGAGACCGGCCTCGTCTTCCTGCCGGTCGCCGTGTCCACCGGTGTCGGCGCCCACCTGGGATCGCGGCTGGTCGGCCGGATCGGCAGCCGTACCACCGCGGTGGCCGGGCTCGCGGTCGCGGCGGCCGGAACGGTGCCCCTGGCCATGCTCCCGGCGGACGGCGGCGTGTACGTGAGGCTGCTGCCCGGCCTGGTCATCGCCACGCTCGGCATCGGCGCCGTCTTCGTCACCGCCACCACCACCGCGCTCGCCCTAGTCGCCCCCGGGGAGGCGGGGCTCGCCTCCGGGGTGGTCAACACGTTCCACGAGGTGGGCGGTTCGATCGGTGTCGCCGTGCTGTCCACCGTTGCCGCGTCCGGAATCGAACACGGAACGGCGGGCGGCTTCACCGACGCCTTCACCCTCACGGCCGTCATCGCCGCGGCCGGCGCGTTGATCGCCCTCGTCCTCGTACCGCACACCAAGCCGCAGGCAATCGGCGGCCCGCACGTGCACTGAAGGCGCGGACGCGATCGGAGGCAGAGAGGAGGGACCGGCGCGGACACCGGCCCCTCCCCGTGCACTCCCTCTGACCGTCAGTTCTTGCCGAGGATCTTGTTCATCTCGGTGATCTCGGCGGTCTGCGCGGTGACGATGTCGCCGGCCATGGACGTGGCGGCACCGTACTTGCCCTTGCTCTGCTCGGTGTTGGCCATCTCGACGGCGCCCTTGTGGTGGTCGATCATCATGGTCAGGAACATGGTGTCGAAGTCCGCGCCGGACGCCTTCTCCAGCTTGCCCATGTCAGCGGGATCCATCATCCCGGCCATCCCGGATCCGTCCGAGTGGTCCATGCCGGGCATCGACTCCATGCTGTCGCCGGACGCCGGGACGTCCTCGCCCCAGGACGTCAGCCAGCCGCTCATGGTCTTGATCTCCGGGTCCTGCGCCTTCTCGATGCGCGCGGCGAGGTCCTTCACCTTGGGGGAGGAGGCCCGGCCGGCGGCGAGCTTCGCCATCTCCAGGGCCTGCTGGTGGTGGGGGATCATGCCCTGCGCGAAGGACACGTCCTGGGCGTTGTGCGCGCCGGCCGCGGCATCGGCCCCGGCGCTCGCGGACGACGACGCGGACTTGTCGCTGCCCGCGCTACCGGTGCTCTCGCTGTCACTGCCGCTGTCGCCGCCGCAGGCGGTGAGGACGAGGGCGGCGGTGACGGTGGCGGCCGTGAGGACGGCGCGGCGGGTCAGGGTACGGGTGTTGCGCATGCGGAAACTCCTGTGGTGCTGTACGAAATTGGATGTGGACATGCCGAGGCGCACCGTGTCGCCGTACCGGTGACGTGGTGCCTCGTGGTGTCTAGATCCGCAGCAGTTGGAGTTCCGCCAGAGACGGTGGAGCCCGTGCGCTGTCCGGGGCTTCAGCCGCGTACGCGCAGACGGCGTCGCCCCGTTCGGGGACGGCCACCGGGTCGGGAAGGAGGGCGGGCAGCGACGGTGTACCGCGTACCGCGGCCGCCGCGCAGGTCGGGTCGGCGTGCTGGAGGTGTCCTCCGCCGCAGTCCCCGGCACACTCGCCGTGAGCGCTGACCGAGACGGACGTCATGCGCTGCATGTCGGCGGCCCGTTCATGGCCGCCCATGCCGCCGGGAGCCATGGCGTGCATGGCCAGTAGCCCCGCCAGCAGCCCGAGCACGAGCAGCGCACGCCACGGCCGCACGGGCGGTGGCGCGAGGTGCTGCTCGGGACTCTTCATCGGGATCATCCTAGGCGGAGCCTGTGACACAGGCTCATCGGAGCTGTCCGTGTGGGTACGGGCGCGACGGCGCTCGCGTTCACCGCGATCGCGCTGATCCCGCGCACACGACGAGGGCGGGACCCGAAAGCCCCGCCCACACACCATGAACCGCCCGGCTCACGGCCAGACAAGGCAGTACGGCTGATGCCCCGCCTCATGTAGTTCTCACGGGTCAACGCCGTTTCCCAGGCTCATGCGTCCTGGCTCTCGCTCGTGGGCTGGGCTGCACACGTCCCCGTCCGCCCGAGCCCAGGCAGCCCTCCACACCTACCTGGAGCGCAAGCACCGTTCCCGAGGCTCTTCGAGGCAACACCGAACCAGCAAACCATGATCGGCACACGCTTGGCTGCGGAGCTGACGACGCGTTGACCGCTCGGAGCACCTCCGTCATACAGCACCAGCGGCCTCAGCGGCACACTTATTGTTAAAGTGACAGGAACTGAAGTACCGTAAGAGGCATGCAAGCTGACGTGTGGTCACCCACGCCTGTGCTACTGACGGTCGATCTCGTGATCCTGACGCTGCGTGAGGGGCGACTGTGTGTCCTGCTCGTCGAGCGGGGTGAAGATCCTTTTCAGGGCATGTCGGCTCTGCCTGGTGGATTCCTCAATCACGCTGGCGAGGAGATCCTGGACGCCGCCCACCGTGAGCTGAGTGAGGAAACCGCTCTGGTTGCCGGGTGCGTGCACCTTGAACAGTTGGCCATCTATGGAGACGTAGGCCGTGATCCACGAGGACGAGTCGTTTCCGTGGCCCACTTGGCAATCGCGCCCGGACTCCCCGAACCGGTCGCGGGAACGGATGCTGTGGATGCTGCGTGGGTTCCCGCGGAAGCCGTCCTGTCCGGTGAGGTGGAACTGGCCTTCGATCACCGCCGGATCGTGACCGACGGAATCGAACGCGCGCGTACCAAGCTCGAATTCTCGGCGCTGGCCACGGCTTTTTGTGGAGAAACTTTCACCATAACCGAGTTGCAGCAGGTGTACGAGGCAGTTTGGGGTACCGAACTCGACATCCGTAATTTCTACCGGAAAGTCCAGGCGGCAAAGGGATTCATCGTCCCTGTCGGCTCGGGACGCAGGACGACGGGAGGGCGGCCCGCGCGGCTGTACCGGGCAGGGTCGAAGACGGTGTTGTTCCCGCCACTGATCCGACCTGTGCCGTCCACGACGAAAGAGGACACGAACGAGGAAGGGGAATAGATGTCGAAAGACCTGGTGGTGATTCTCACCGCCCTCAATCTCGAGTACGAAGCCGTGCGTCGGAGCCTTGCCGGTCCACAAATGCACCGTCATGAGCGCGGAACGCTGTTCGAGGTGGGAACCGTGCAGGGCACTTCATGTCGTGTCGCGCTCGGTCTGACCAACAAAGGAAATCATTCCGCCGCAGTGATCGCTGAGCGCGCGATACAGGAGTTTTCGCCGGTGGCCGTGTTGTTCGTCGGCGTCGCCGGTGCGCTCTGGGACACCGCCAGACTGGGTGACGTGGTGATGGCGACGCACGTGTACGCCTACCACGGCGGGACCAGCGAGGACGACGGGCTCAAGGCCCGTCCCCGGGTGTGGGAGACGGCGCACGGTATCAGCCAACTCGGCTCGCACCTGGCTCGCGTGAACGATTGGGCCGACCACATGCCCGGTCGTGGGCGCGCGCCGCAGGTGCGCTTCGGCGCGATCGCAGCCGGCGAGGTCGTACAGAACTCAAAGATCTCGGCCGAGGCGCGGTGGATTCGGCAGCACTACAACGATGCGCTCGCGATCGAGATGGAGGCCGCCGGTGTGGCGCAGGCCGGTCATCTCAACGGGGCACCGGTGGCCATCATCCGAGGAATCAGCGACCGAGCGGACGGTACGAAAAACAGCGCGGAGGACCGCAACTGGCAACCACGGGCCGCGGCGAACGCGGCGGCATTCGCCACACGGCTGGCGGTGGAACTGGTGGGAGAACAGGAGCAGATCGCAATGTCCCAGGCAGACAGGGCCCATACGGCCGACAGACTCAAAGAGCACGTCAGCAATACCGCCCATAACAGCACCATTGGCATCATGGCCGGCTCGGTTAACGAGAGCAGCGTCTACCTGAACACGGACCCGAAGGTGACCGGTCCGGTGGACCTGGTCGCGGAGCTGGACGGTTTCCGTGAGCACCTGAAGCGTTACCACGCCGAGGGTGCGATCGATGACGACACCTATCGAGAGGCACTTGGCGAGCTGGGCTTTGCCCGCCGGGCGGCAAGGGAGACCACTCCCGAGCCGTCCAAGAGGGCGACCATGGCACTCAAGAGGTTACGTGGTCTGATCGCGGAGTTTCCCGAGCTGCTGGCCAGGCTGGCACCATTGGTTGTCGCGGCGGGTGACTTGTCATGAACGACGGCAGCAGTGTCACGCACAATTCGGCCGCATACGACTCCACCGTCGGAATCCAGGCCGAGACCGTACACAATTCCAACGTGTACTTCGTCCACCCGGACGCATCGCCTCTGGAAAAGTACAAGGTTGGTATTCGGTTCCTGGAGGATGGTATCTCCAGCCGTGCTCGCGACATGATCAGTGACGCGATCGCCCACGGGCACGACAACGCGGAGGTCCGTTTCCACTGGGTGCTCGCCATGCTCAGTGCACGCGCCTACCACGACCTAAGCAAAGAAGAACTCCAGCGGCTGCACCACGCCTCCGGGCTCGTACGGACCTACGCCGAGGGAGAGTGGAAAGACGCTCTGCGCGTCGCTTTCGAACTGCTGGCCATGCTCAGCACCGCGGACGGCGAGTCAGGACGCGTACTGGAGCGGTTGCGAGCCCTGTCGCCTCGCCAGCGGGACCTGATCCTCCATCACTTCGACCTCGTACTTACCGGAGGGCTGAAGGACAGCCTGTGGGCCGAGAACCGCGAGGGGGCCGAGACAGCTCGCTTCGGCAACGACCGGGTCCAACGGGTCTGGGCCTACTTCGAACCCGACCCCATCGGGCCACGGGCCCTGCCGCCCTGTCCGAGCACCGCTGCTGCCGCCCGGGCAGCCCTCCCAGTCCGAGTTGGCCTGTTCGTCGTCGTCACCGCATTCCTATGGATCTTGGCGCTGGTCGCGGATCCGGCTGAGGCAGTCATCGAGTTACTGGTGGCGATCGGTGCGGGCCTGACCGCGGCTCACTTCGGCGGCCGTTGGTCGTACCAGGTACATCACCTGAGGGTCAAGAACCGTGAGTTCCACAACCCGTACGTGGGCCATCCCGCCTCGGCCGGGGACGGGTTCACCAACCGCGTCCGTCATTCGTTCGACCACTACTTCAGTACCCGCGTGCCCCACGGATTCGCTCCGTACGAATGGCTCGGTCATACCGTTCACATCCGCAACAGCCTCATTGCCGAGGTCGCGCTTCTCTATCGCGAGAGCCGAATCAGCGTGGACCGGGTTAACTGGCTGATCCGCTATCTCGCTGAGGATGCCCGAGACCGCCACAGCAAAGGGACTCTGTTCGTTCACCGTCACCAGAACCAGATGCCGGCGGTGGCGAAGGTGCTGTGCGTGGTCGCCCTCATCGCTCTCGGCAGCACGACTCTGGCCCTGCTCGGAACAGTGGCCTCAGGTTCCGACGCGTCGCAGATGCTGCTGGCCATCCTGGCCGTAGCCGGTGCAGTCTGGTCCGGACACGCGGCTGCATCCTCGTGGCTGGAGGCCCGGGGTGAAGAGCACCGACTGGCCGAGGAAAACCAGGAATATCAAGAGCGGCTGACCGCGCGGCAAGTCGCGTACCAGAACTGGAAGTCGTTCCTGGACACCACGCGACCCAGTGAGCTGGAAATGGAGACCTGGCTCACCTGCGACAAGACGCTATTCGTTGACGAAGCCCTCCGCCACTACCAGCTCACGTGGCGCGACCTGATCACCCATACCATCCTGATGACACCCGCGCGCCCCTACAAGCGAGGGCGTGTGAAAGGCGGTCCTTGGCGATACTCGCGCTACAGTTTCCGTCTTTTCCTGGTCACACAGGATGGCGTTCGTGAAATCAGCACGGAATTCGATTTCACTGACGCAAAACGTGGGAACGAGCAGCGAAGTAACTATCGGTTCGACGCATTGTCTTCCGTGCAAGTCACGGAACGCACCAATGTCGGCTACGACCTGGAGCTCGTCCTTACCAACGGGCCGGCCAGGAATATTCGCGTCAAAGACGCCGACACCCACCAATTGGCGCCGGACGAAAACGCCCAGGAAATATCCGAAGTCAACCTCAATGCGGCTGGTTTCATCCACACCTTCCGCCTCCTGGAAGGAATCGCGGCGGACGGAAAGGGTTGGATCGAGCGCAACAACCCCAACAACCTGCCGTCCTTCCGTGCTGCCGACTGAGTCTCCTGGGCCTTTCGGGCGAGCAGGAGTCGGAGCGCCGGAGTCCTGCCCACCCAGCCCAGCCGCAACCCGAGCTTAGGAATGTCCGTGGCCGCCACAGAAGACGTCACCGAGAGCAGGCTGCTGCTGACCGAGTACGACCGCATCAAGGAGGAGCAGAAAACCCGCATAGGATTCCGTGACAACTTGCTCTACTTCACGCTCGCCGCATCCACTGCGGTCCTGGCGATCACCGTCCAGAGCAGGCAGGCTCAACTGCTGCTCGCAGTCCCCGTGATCTGCCTCGTCCTGGGCTGGACCTACCTGGTCAACGACGAGAAGATCTCGGCAGTTGGCTGCTACATTCGCGATCAGCTGGGGCCGCGGCTGGCCGAACTCAGCGGCGCCCGCGGCGCAGTGTTCGGCTGGGAGATCTACCACCGCGGCGATGCGAGCCACACCACGCGCAAGCGAATACAGACCGCTGTGGATCTGTTCACGTACTTGGCCTTGCCGATGATCTGCGTGACCGCGTTCTGGTGCTCTCCCGCCGTCCAGCCTTTACTCGTGATCGTCTCCCTCGCCCAGACACTTGCCCTGGCAGTATTGGGCTGGCAGTTCCTGCGCTATGCGGGGCGGTAGTGCTGCTTTTCCGCCCCGCTTCATGTTCAATTCGCCGTCCCGACCGGCACGGTGGAATAACCGCCTCCGCAGCGCTGGGCTGCCCGCCGTGCAGCTCGGACAGTGAACCGGCTGCCGCCACCTGAGACGGCGCAATTACGTACGCCGAAGGGCCACAACGTGACCGGTGTGCCCTTCGGCATCGTGCCCGATGATGCACTGGTGGAGGTTAGGACAGGTCAATACACCTAGCGCCTACAAGTTCCCGTCTTCGATGCTCGCGAGGGTCGCCGCCTGCTCCGCCATCCCCAACTTCCATGGTGTCCGCTCCACTTCAGCAATCTCCCGCCACAGTGCCGCCGTGGCCGAGCTGAACGCTGCGAGCGCCTCGGTCTTTGCCTCCCGCCAGGATGGAAACCGACGAGCGAAGGCGAGCGCCTCCTCCACGGAATGCCCGGCGTCCATGAGCTGAAGGAGAAGGGCGCCAGGGTCGATCCAGGCCGCCCCTCGGGTCGGCCAGGCCCAATCGATGAGTCGCGCACGGTCACCGGTGACCAGAACGTTGTCCGGGGCGAAATCGGTGTGCAGGAGAGTGTCGCCCTCGAAGTAGTGCAGGGAGCCCGGCGGTGCATAGTCCGCCCACCGGTCGACGGCGTCCTTGAGACCGATGCCCGGGGGTGCTGTGACGTCCTGCAGCTCGACAAGCGCGGCTTCCACGAGCGGCAGGTCGGGCGAGCCTGGCGCGTAGTCGGCGTGGCGTCCGTCGACCACCTCGTAGCCGAGCAAGCTCCAGCCGCCGCACTCCAGGTGCCAGTAGAGGCGCGGACAGGATGCCGGCAGGTACGGAGCGACAGCCGCCTCGCGGCGTTGGGCAGCGACCTGGGGATGGTCGGCAGGAATGCCCTTCACGAAGACCCTGCCGCTGTTCGTCTCCAGGACGGAGGCGATGCCGGAGTTCACGCCGCCCGGCGCGGTGGCCGCCTGATGGACGGTGCCGGTTTTGTCGGCGATGGCCCGGTGGATGCTGGCCGGAAGCTGCTCGTAGGGGATGCGGGACATGGACACGCGCGGTTCCTCAGGAGTGCTCGGATACGGGCAGTGCCGCCCCGGCCAGGGTACGGCCGAGGCGGCACTGAGGGATGGAACGAGAGGGTGGCACTGGCGCCACCCGTGGTGGATCTAGTACGGCTGGTCGTCACCGGCCGAGCAGCTGCACTCGGCGCCCTCGGCAGCCTCGTCCAGGTCGGCGATGATCTGGAACTCGTCGTCCTCGATCGACACGGCGATCAGCGGCACCGGCAGGGCACCGGTCGGGGTTTCCATCGGTCGTCGGCCGATGGTGAGCATGACCGGTTCGCGGGGCGGGGTCAGGATTGCGGTGGACGGAGTCATGATCCGTAACCTCCATGTTGGCAGTAGAGCTCTCGTCGGTCCCCCGCCTCCTGGTAGAGCCTGGCCAGCGGTCGGCACGTGCGGCACGTGCCGACCTTCGTGCAGCCGGAGCATCCACCGGTGCGGAGCTGTAGGGACTCGGCGACCGCGCCGAGTCGGGGGAGGGCTTCGACGCCCTCGGTGATGAGGTTCACGCTCGGGTCACGGCCGACCTTGCAGATCGACGCGATGCCATGCGGGTTGACGTGGAAGAACGTGTGGCCGGCGTTGCAGCCGGTGAAGACGCTGCGGGCCTTGAGATGGCTCAGTGCCTGCGTCGCCAGTGGGTTCGACGCTCCGTCGATCGTGGGCGACATGTTCGTGAAGACCTGGTGCGGGAAGCCGTACGACTTCGCGAGGCGCACCATCGCGTCTGTCTCGTGCGCGTTGCCGTCCGAGACGATCACGTTCAGGCGGACCGGCAGTCTGTCCTCGCGGGCGGCGTCCAGGCCCTGCAGGAACCGGCTGAACGCCCCACGGTTCCGCGTCACCTTGTCGTACGTCTCGGCGGTGGCTCCGTAGACGCTCAGGGTCAGTCGGTACGGCCGGTGGCGGGCGAACAGGTCTCGGATCGGCCGTTTCCGCAGCGAGGAGCCGTTGGACGAAACCTGGACCATCATCCCGAGCTGATGGGCGAGCTCGTAAGCCGCGCCGAACTCGCGGTCGATCAGCGCCTCACCGCCTGTGATCTGCAACCACAGGACACCGGCGTCCTTCAGGGTCTGGAGCAGCGACTGCTTACCGGCCCAGTCCAGGCCATCGAACCGCTTCTCCCCGAGATAGCAGAACTCGCAGTCGTAGTCGCAGCCGAGGTTGATCTCCCACGACGCCTTGCCGTACCCGAAAGGGGACCGCTCGCGGACGAGGACGACGTCGCCGACTGGCGACGAGGGCAGTTCGGTCCTCCACGCCTCCCTCGCCGCGTCGGCCAGCCAGTCCGGGACGGATCGGCCTTCCCCGCCCGCGACCCACAGCTCCTCGTAGCGAGCCTCCGGGATGCGCACGCCGGCCGCCCGGCCGGGCTGGACGAGGAGGTATTGGGCAAGAAATGGGCTGGCCACGAGCCGCGGAGCATTTTTGGTCCCCGGTCTCTCGGCGCTGGTGTTCGTCTCGGTCATGGAACCTCCACAGGTTGCATATGCGCGGTCGGTTGGGCCTGGTAGTGGGCGGCGATCGGGTTGGCCGCCAGCTCAGCCGGTGGATCCCTGGTCAAGCGCGGGTCAGGGTGTGATCCGTGCGTGTCGATGCGGTCACGTCGATCGCGAATCCGTACGAGGTGGACACGAGCACGATCAGCAGTGGTCCGGCATAGCGGGCAGCCTGCGCGACCTGGCGGCGAGACGGCCGTTTACGGCTTTCCCTCCAGAGCTGTGGCGACGTAGGGGTGCTGGAGAGCAGCGCGGAGGGCCTCGGCGTCGGTGAGGGTGTCGTCGTCAGGCAGCTCGCACCACCCGCCGAACCAGTCGTCGAGCAGCTCAAGGCCGGGTGCGACGAGCCAGGAGTTGGTGGAGAGGTGCCGTACCGGCAGACCGTCCCAGCTGGCTGCGGTGCCGGTCGGGACGGCGTAATAGAGACGCTGGTGGGGCCTGTCGTAGAGCACGGGGCCGACGGAAGTACCGATGAAGCGCAGGTAGGCCAGGGCGAGGAGGCCGATCCCGGCGGAGGTGCGCACGACGTCCCAGCCGTCACCGACCTTCAGCAGCCGCAACCCCGGCACGTCGTTCACCAGGGGAGCCCTTCGCAACGCGTCACGCACGGACATCACGCATCCCCCAGCAGTCGGAAGCTGTGGCTCGCGCCGAGCGAAGAGGTGGATTCCGGGGTCGGCGTGAGGTGGCGGACCACGATCAGGCGAGCGCCTGCTGCTGTTATCTGCCGCTTGCGCTCGGTGCCGAGGCTCTTCGGGCCGAGGTGGCTGAGAGCCGGAACCACGGCACCGTAGGCATCGGGGAGTTCGAGGGCGTCGAGCAGACCGACGAAGGCGGGGGAGCGGATGATCACCGTGGAATCGCGTTCGGTGAAGACGCCGCACAGGGCCAGTTCGTGCCGGTCGCAATACTCGGTGAGGCAGTGGACGAGCGCCAAGTGGCGGCGCAGTCCCCCGGCGACGTGGCGCAGGTAGCCGAAGACCTGGGGGAAGGCGACGCGGCGGCGTTCGGTGATGAGGTCGTCGTCCATGCCCACAGCGTCGGCCGTCGTGAACGGCCTCGAAATGACCTGCTGTTGTACTTCCGTTGCACTTCCCACCCCAAGCCGTCACCGACAGTGCTTCCATACGTGACGGAGGGAGGTCATCCGTGGTCAGCGTGCAGCAGTGGACCGGTCGGGAGGCGAGCGCCCTGCGCGCCGCGCTGCGCATGAGCACGCGCGCCTTCGCCGAGCACCTCGGTGTCGCGCTGCGCACGGTTGCGAAGTGGGAGGGCCTCAGTACCGCAACCCGGCCCCGCCCGGATACCCAGGCAATCCTTGACACCGCGCTGGCCCGCGCGGACTCCGGTGCGCAGGCCAGGTTCGAGGCGCTGATCGTCCCCGACAGGAAGAGCACGCGGCCAGCGGACTACGAGACCTGGACCGAGGACCTCGAGCGGGCTGTGGTCTGTGTCAGCCGCCAGAATTTCCCCTTTGCCACCTCACTGTTGAACCGCTGGTTGACTCGCCACGACCCGCATCACCTGGATGACAAGGGCCTTTACCTCTACGGCCGTTCCCTCGTGCTTCTCGGCGACCTCCAACGTGACCAGGGCGCTATCCTCGGTCCGCTCTCCGCACGGCACTCCTACCTGACCGCTCGCGGCATGTTCACCGAGCTCGACATCCCTCGCCGGGTGGCCCAGATCGAGCTCTCGCTCGCCGTCGTCCAGGAGATGTCCGGCCAGCTGGAAGCCTCCGCCCGCCAGTACGAAGTTCTCGCCGGGGATGAGCGCTTGAGTTCCCGCGATCGTGCCAGGGCCCGGCTCTGGGTGGGCACGGCGCTGAGTAAGGAGGGCAACAACGAGTACGCCACCGCCGTCATGGCCGACGCCACCCATGCTTTCGAGGACCTGGGCGAGCCGGAGGACTGGTCGGTCGCCCACCAGAAGCTGGCCCTGGCCCACCGAGGCGCTGGTGACCTGAAGCAGGCCCTGCACTTCATCGACATCGCACGCACCACCGGCACGGTCGACTCCCCGATGCAGCGGGTGCGGTTGGACACCGCATACGGGCACATCCTTCTGTCGGATGCGGCGACCCGGAATGATGGGCTGTCCGTCCTCGATCAGGCGGCACAGGTGGCCCTCGAGTACGGGCTGAGCCACCAGCTGCGCAGTATCGAGGGCATCCGGAAGGACCAGCAGGGATGAGCCAGGGAGTGCCAGTGCCGGAGCACGAGCAGCGCCAGATCACCGAGGAGCAGTTCCACGACGCGACGCTGATCTGGAACTACCACCAGATGGGCCATGCGCAGCGGCCCTGCTCGGCGGCGATCGGCCTGGGCAGTCACGACCTCGGAGTAGCCACCACGGCCGCCGACCTCTACCGCGCCGGCCTCTTCCCGGTCGTGGTGTTCAGCGGAGGCAACAGCCCCACCACCCGAGTCCGCTTCCCGCGTGGAGAAGCGGTCCATTACCGTGAGCACGCACTGACCCTGGGTGTGCCGGACGAGGCGATTCTGGTCGACACGAAGGCAGCGAACACCGGCCAGAACATCACCCTCTCCCGCGAGCTGCTGGCCGAGGGTGGCATCGCGGTCGAGTCGCTGCTGCTGATTTCGAAGCCGTATATGGAGCGCCGCTCGTACGCGACGTGCCGCAAGCTGTGGCCCGAGGCTGAAGTCGTGTGCGCTTCGGAGCCGCTGGAATTGGACGACTACATCAAGTCGATCGGCGACGAGAAGCTCGTCGTCGACATGCTTGTCGGTGACCTTCAACGGGTGATCGAGTACCCGAAGCTCGGCTTCGCCGTCGAGCAGGATGTACCGGGGGATGTGTACGACGCTTACGAGCGCCTTCTGCGCGGCGGATTCGACAGCCGCCTCATCGGCACCTGACCCGTTCCACGCTGGTTCGCGGGCGGGGTGGGTGCGATCCCCCAGCCGAACCTCTTCCCACGGCTGTCCGCGCTGGCCCGAGTGTACGGCGCGACTACCAGCACCGGACCCGCCTCGCGGCACTGGACAGCCCTGCCGGGCAGCAGTGGCTCACGCTCCCCGCGCACCTGCCCGACGGGCGCCCGACAATTGATCAGCCAGGTGCGGCTCGCCGACCCATCCGCTCCGGCAGTACTGCTAGCCCGCAGTGCGTGAAGTCCTGGCGTCGACGATTGCCCTGCTCGCCGCCCTTGGTTGCAGCGGCGACGTACTGAACAGCAGCATGATCCCGGCGGTGCGGCGCGTAGCGTTAGGAGCCTTGCCGAGGATGATCTCCGGGATCAATGGCTCACCGCCCCTCTGTGATCTGGGCGAGGCGGTGTCCAACTCCGAAACCCCAGCTCAGGGCCACACCAGGCAATAAGGCTGATGCCCCGCCTCATGCAACCGATGGCTGAAGTCCTGCCACTCATGCAGCAGTTGGTACACATTGAACGCGTCCCGTGGTCCACCCCGGTCCGGGACCGTCGACCAGATGAACGCCGCCGCGCCGACCGCTTCCTCGCCGATGCCGCGCAGCGGGTCGACGACCGTCATGGGGAGCTTGACCACCGCGTAGTCGGGGTGGAGGACGACGAGTTCCAGCGGGGGCACCCTGTTGAGGGGGACGCCTTCGATGCCCGTGAGGACCATCGCCGCCATCGTCTCCGGCTTGATCTTGGTGAACATGCCGTTCATCCCGAGCTCGTCGCCGCCGAGTTCCTCGGGGCGCATCGAGATCGGGACGCGGGCCGCAGTCGCGCCGTCGGGCGCGCCGAAATACTTGTACGTCACCCCCACCCGACCACCATTCCTGCTCCCCGCCCTCAGCTGTTCGACTCGTCGGTCGATCAGCTCCGACTCGTTCGGTCCACCCGGTACAACGTGTCCCTGACGTGGTTCGTTCGATTCCTCCACCTCGCGTCGGTGCCTTCCCCGCCGGGCACGTCGAGGACCCAGGTCGTCAGTCCCCTCGCCCAGTCCGCCACCGCGATGCATATCTCCACCCGACTGCTGTTCTAGGACGCGTGGCCCCCGCCGCGCAACCCGATCATCGTGTCAGTGACCTCCCCCACGGCCGCCTGACGAAACGTGCGTTGAAACACCTGTCCGCAGGATCTTCGCAGCCCCTGAACAAGCTTCCGTACACCTATACGTACGCCGGGGCCATGTGAGCTGTGTGTATCAGTGGCCAGTTTCGCAGATCGTCGGGGACGGGCGGCTGCCCCGCGGTCGCATGTGCCCCCTGGCCTACCCTGAGGAGGTCACAGACAACCGGAGTCCGAGAAGTCGGGGAAGGTCGGAGAAGTCGCAGGTCATGAGCGAATATCCCTATGCATACGACGCGCCTGCCTCGCAGGCCCTGTTCGACCGAGCGGCCGACGTCACGCCGGGCGGCGTGAACTCCCCGGTGCGTGCCTTCCGTGCCGTGGGCGGAACGCCCCGGTTCATGGTGTCCGGCACCGGCCCGTATCTGACGGACGCGGACGGCAGGGAGTACGTCGACCTCGTCTGCTCCTGGGGGCCCATGATCCTCGGGCACTCGCACCCCGAGGTCATCGCCGCCGTCCAGGACGCCGTCTCCCGCGGGACCTCGTTCGGCACCCCCGGTGAGGGCGAGGTCGCGCTCGCCGAGGAGATGGTCGACCGGATCGAGCCCCTGGAGCAGGTGCGGCTGGTGTCCAGCGGCACCGAGGCCACCATGTCGGCCATCCGGCTCGCCCGCGGCTTCACCCGGCGCTCCAAGGTGATCAAGTTCGCCGGGTGTTACCACGGTCACGTCGACTCCCTGCTCGCGGCGGCGGGCAGTGGCGTGGCGACCTTCGCGCTCCCCGACACCCCCGGCGTCACGGGTGCCCAGGCCGGCGACACCATCGTCCTTCCGTACAACGACCTCGACGCCGTGCACGCCGCCTTCCGCGCCCACCCCGGCGAGATCGCCTGCCTGATCACCGAGGCCTCCCCGGGCAACATGGGCGTCGTACCGCCGATGCCCGGCTTCAACCAGGGGCTGAAGGACGCGTGTGCCGCGGGCGGCGCGCTCTACATCTCCGACGAGGTCATGACCGGTTTCCGCACCAGCCGGAGCGGGTGGTTCGGCATCGACGGGGTGCGGCCCGACCTGATGACCTTCGGCAAGGTCATGGGCGGCGGGTTCCCGGCGGCGGCCTTCGGCGGTCGCGCCGACGTCATGGAGCACCTCGCCCCGGCCGGCCCGGTCTACCAGGCCGGCACCCTCTCCGGGAACCCGATCGCCACCGCCGCCGGCCTCGCCCAGCTGCGGCTCCTCGACGACGCGGCGTACGCCAAGGTCGGCGCCGTGTCGACGCGGATCCAGGCGCTGGTCTCGGACGCGCTCGCCAAGGAGGGCGTCGCGCACACCGTGCAGAACGCCTCCAACATGTTCTCCGTCTTCTTCACGGACCGCCCGGTCCGCGACTACGAGGACGCCAAGGCGCAGGAGTCGTACCGCTTCACCGCCTTCTTCCACTCGATGCTGGCGAACGGTGTCTATCTGCCGCCGTCGTCCTTCGAGTCCTGGTTCGTGTCCACGGCCCACGACGAGCGGGCCATCCAGCGGATCGCCGACGCCCTTCCGGCGGCGGCCCGAGCGGCTGCGGAGGCCACCGCGTGAGCGAGAACGGCAACAGCAAGATCGGCGACAGCAAGAACGGCAGCGGCCACAGCGGCGGCGACGACGGCACCAGCGAGTTCACCGTCGTGCACGTCATGCGGCACGGCGAGGTCGCCAACCCCGACGGTGTCCTCTACGGCCGTCTCGCGGGCTACCACCTCTCCGAGCTCGGCCGGCAGATGGCCGACCGGGTCGCCGAGCACCTCGCCGCCCGCGATGTCACCTATGTCTGCGCGTCCCCTCTGGAGCGCGCGCAGGAGACGGCCACACCGATCGCCAAGGCGCACGGGCTGGACCTCGCCACCGACGAGCGGCTCATCGAGGCCGAGAACGTCTTCCAGGGCAAGACGTTCGGCGTCGGCGACGGGGCGCTGCGGCGGCCGGAGAACTGGAAGCACCTGGTCAACCCGCTCCGGCCGTCATGGGGGGAGCCGTACGTCGACCAGGTGGTGCGCATGATGGGCGCGCTGAACGCGGCGAAGGACCAGGCGCGGGGGCACGAGGCGGTGCTCGTCAGTCACCAGCTGCCGATCTGGATCGTGCGGTCGTACGTCGAGAAGCGGCGGCTGTGGCACGACCCGCGCAAGCGGCAGTGCACGCTGGCCTCGCTGACGTCCTTCACCTACCGGGGTGACAAGATCGTCTCCGTCGGTTACACCGAGCCCGCCCGCGACCTCGTCCCCGCCCACCTCCTCGCCGGCGCCAAGCCGAACAGGGGCAAGGGCCAGGGCAACGGCAAGGCCTTCGGGGCCTGAGCGCGGGGTCTCCTCTGTTACGAGAACCGTAAGAATCTGAGGAACCTCCCCGTTCGTCGCCTCCTCTGACTGGGTGACCACCAGAGAACGCGATGAACGGGGATGCCATGCGCACTCTCACCCGCAGGGGAGCACTCGGACTCGGCGCCGGGGCCGCGGCGGCGGCCGGACTCGCCGGCTGCGCCAGTCCCACCGCCTCAGGCCGAGCCAGTGGCCCCGGCCGTTCCAAGAGTGATCGCCCCAGTGGCAGCCCCAGGCCCACCGCCCGCCCCATCGGCGACGGCTCCACCTCGTTCACCGGCAAGCAGCCCCACCAGCCGGGGAAACCCGAACCGTTGGAGCCGGGCCAGGCCCCGCCGCAGTTCGTCGTCTTCTCCTGGGACGGCGCCGGCGAGGTCGGCAACGGGCTCTTCCCCCGCTTCCTGGACCTCGCCAAGGAACACGGCGCGAGCATGACCTTCTTCCTGTCGGGGCTCTATCTGCTCCCCGAGTCGAAGAAACGTCTCTACGACCCGCCGAACAACCGTCGCGGCGCCTCCGACATCGGCTACCTCACCGACGACCACGTCAAGGCGACGCTGACGAACGTCCGCCGCGCATGGCTCGAGGGGCACGAGATAGGTACCCACTTCAACGGCCACTTCTGCTCCGGCTCCGGCACGGTCGGCAACTGGACGCCCCAGCAGTGGCGCAGCGAGATAGACCAGGCGAAGGGCTTCGTCAAGGAGTGGCGGACCAACACCGGCTGGAGCGAGCTGCCCGCGCTGCCCTTCGACTACGACAAGGAACTCGTCGGCGCTCGCACGCCCTGTCTGCTCGGTCAGGACAACCTGCTGCCCACCGCCCGTGAGCTCGGCTGGCGCTACGACGCCTCCTCGCCGGGCGGGCGTCAGATGTGGCCGGAGAAGACGCTGGGGATCTGGAACCTGCCGTTGCAGCAGATACCTTTCCCCGGACACAGTTTCGAAGTGCTCTCCATGGACTACAACATCCTGGCGAACCAGTCGATCAACTCGACCAAGGCTCCGGCGTACAACTACCCGGGCTGGCGGACGCAGGCGTCCCAGGCGTACATCCAGGGATTCAAGCGGGCATACGAGACAAACCGGGCGCCTTTCTTCGTCGGCAACCACTTCGAGCAGTGGAACGGCGGCATCTACATGGACGCCGTCGAGGCGGCGTTCAAGCACATCGCGCGCGAGAAGGAGAAGGGCGGGGACGTACGCCTGGTCTCTTTCCGGCAGTTCGTGGACTGGATGGACGCGCAGAAGCCCGAGGTGCTCACCAAGCTCCGTTCGCTGGAGGTCGGCCAGGAACCCGCCGGCGGCTGGAAGGAGTTCCTGAAGAAGACGCCCGCGACCGGCTCCACGGCCTCCGGGGAAGCCGCCTGAAATGCGGGTTTCCGCCCGCAAGGGGGGTGGGCAAGATCCCCAGAACGGGCATGCGAAACTTTTCACATGAGTGCCGCCCACCGCGCCCCCCAGCGTTCCGACGACCCGTCCACCGCGCAGCGCACCAACCGCACCCGTAGCCGCGCCGTCCTGCTCACCGCCGGTGCCGCGGCCGCCGCGCTGACCCTCTCGGCGTGCGGCTCGGGCGGCACCTCGGGCGGCGGCGGCAACACCAACTTCGTCACCGGGGCCAACGGCATCTCCACCGCCGCCAAGGGCGAGCGGGCCGACCTCCCCGACCTGTCCGGCGAGACCGTCGACGGCGGTCAGTTGGACGTCGCCGACTACAAGGGCAAGGTCGTCGTCCTCAACCTGTGGGGCTCCTGGTGCCCGCCCTGTCGTGCCGAGGCGACGAACTTCGAGACCGTCTACAAGGACGTCAAGGACCAGGGCGTCCAGTTCGTCGGCATCAACACCCGCGACGCAAAGATCAGTCTGGCCAGGGCCTTCGAGAAGGAGTTCGACGTCAGCTACCCGAGTCTCTACGACCCGACGGGCAAGCTGATGCTCCGCTTCAAGAAGGGCACCCTCAACCCGCAGGCCATCCCCACGACGCTGATCATCGACCGACAGGGCAAGATCGCCGCGCGGACGCTGCAGGCGCTCAGCGAGGACAAGCTGCGGGCCATGCTCAAGCCGGTCCTCGCGGAGAAGTGACGTGACCGCAGCGTTCACGCTCGCCGCCACGGGTTACAACGGCACGGTGCTCAACGGCGCCCTGCTGGTGGCCCTGCCCGTCGCGCTGCTCGGCGGCCTCGTCTCCTTCTTCTCCCCGTGTGTGCTGCCCCTCGTCCCCGGCTACCTCTCCTATGTCACCGGGGTCGCCGGGACCGACCTGGCCGAGGCCCGGCGCGGCCGGATGGTCGCCGGTGCCTCGCTGTTCGTCCTCGGCTTCACCGCCGTGTTCGTCTCCAGCGGAGCCCTCTTCGGGTACTTCGGCGACACGCTCCAGCAGCACAAGGACGTCACCTCCAAGATGCTGGGCGTGTTCATGATCCTCATGGGTGTCTTCTTCATGGGGCTGATGCCCTGGATGACCCAGCGGGAGTTCCGCTTCCACCAGCGGCCCTCCACCGGACTGGTCGGTGCCCCCGTGGTCGGCGCGCTGTTCGGCATCGGCTGGACGCCGTGCATCGGCCCGACCCTCTCCTCCGTGCTGATCCTCTCCCAGGAGCAGGGCAGCGCGGGCCGCGGCGCCCTGCTGACCGTCGCCTACTGCCTCGGCCTCGGCGTACCGTTCGTGCTGGCCGCGGTCGCCTTCCGCAAGGCGCTCGGCGCCTTCGGCTGGGTCAAGCGCCACTACGTATGGGTCATGCGAGTCGGCGGCGGCATGATGATCGCGACCGGGCTGCTGCTGCTGACCGGCGCGTGGGACAGCATCGTGCAGGAGATGCAGACCTGGTCCAACGGCTTCACTGTGGGGATCTGAACGATGAGCGCGACTTCCGACACCGCCTCCGACACCGCCACCGAGCGGTCGGACGACCAGGACCTGGGCGCGGCCGGCTCCCAGCTGTCCACCGCCCCCCAGGAGGACGCCCCCAACCTGCCCGCCCTGGGCGTCATCGGCTGGGCCCGCTGGTTCTGGCGACAGCTCACCTCCATGCGGGTCGCGCTGCTGCTGCTCCTGCTGCTGTCGCTCGGCGCGATCCCCGGCTCGCTGATCCCGCAGAGCGGGACCGACGAGACGAAGGTCGCCGACTTCCAGCAGAAGCACTCCGTCCTCGGCCCGATCTACGACAAGCTCGGCCTCTTCCACGTCTACAGCTCGGTGTGGTTCTCGGCGATCTACATCCTGCTGTTCATCTCCCTCATCGGCTGCATCGTGCCCCGCAGCTGGCAGTTCGTGGGCCAGCTGCGCGGCCGCCCACCGGGCGCGCCCCGGCGTCTGACCCGGCTGCCCGCCTACACGACCTGGCGCACCGAGGCCGAGCCCGAGCAGATCCGTGAAGCCGCGCTCGCCCTGCTGAAGAAGCGCCGCTTCCGCGCGCACGCGGCCGGTGACGCGGTCGCCGCCGAGAAGGGCTACCTGCGGGAGTTCGGCAACCTCGCCTTCCACATCGCGCTGGTCGTGATGCTGGTCGCCTTCGCCTGGGGCCAGCTCTTCAAGTCCGAGGGCAACAAGCTGATCGTCGAGGGCGACGGCGGCTTCTCCAACACCCTCACCCAGTACGACGACTTCAAGTCCGGGACCCTGTTCACCCAGGACGACCTGGACCCCTTCAGCTTCACCCTCGACAAGTTCACCGGCACCTACGAGACGTCCGGCCCGAACCGGGGTACGCCGCGCACCTACCAGGCGGCCATCGACTACAGCATCGGCGCCTACGGCAAGGACAAGAAGACCACCATCAAGGTCAACGAGCCGCTGCGGGTGGGCGACTCGAAGGTCTACCTCACCGCCCACGGCTACGCGCCCGTCATCACCGTGCGCGACGGCAAGGGCAAGGTCGTCTTCAACGACGCCGTACCGCTGCTGCCGCTCGACTCCAACGTCACCTCCACCGGCGCGATCAAGGTCATGGACGGCTACCGCGACGCCAACGGGAAGAAGGACCAGCTCGGCTTCCAGGCCGCCTTCCTGCCGACCTACGGCGGCGGCACCTCGGTGGTCTCACAGTTCCCGGCGCTGATGAACCCGGTGCTGAACCTGGCGGCGTACCACGGCGACCTCGGCGTCAACGCGGGCATCCCGCAGAGCGTGTACCAGCTCAACAAGACCAACATGAAGGGGTTCAAGGACTCCAAGGGCCAGCAGCTGCGGAAGAACCTGAGGCCCGGCCAGACCATGCAACTCCCGAACGGCGCCGGCTCGGTCACCTTCGACAAGGGGATCAAGGAGTGGGCGAACTTCCAGGTCACCCGGCAGCCCGGGGCCGGCTGGGCGCTCGGCGGTGCCGTGGTCGCCATCTTCGGTCTCGCCGCGTCTCTGTTCATCCAGCGCCGCCGCGTGTGGGTACGCGCCACGCGCAGTGCTGACGGGGTGACGGTCGTTGAAATGGCGGGCCTCGGCCGCAGCGAGTCCGCCAAGGTGCCCCAGGAACTCGGCGACCTCGCCGGGATCCTGTACGACCAGGCACCGGGCGCCCCCGACCCACAGGACCCGTCAGACGCCGCCGAGGCCTTGGACCCCTCCGACGACACCCCCACCCCCGACACCCCCGACTCCGACGTCGTACCTGCCGAAGGGGCTGAGACGAAATGACTCTCGCCGCCGCTACCGATCTGGCCGCCGCAACCAACGAAAACCTCGCGAACCTCAGCAACACGCTGATCTACTCCTCGATGGCCGTCTACACCCTGGCCTTCTTCGCGTACATCACCGAATGGATCTTCGGCAGCCGCAGCAAGATCGGCCGCACCGCGGCGGCGCTCACCAGCGGTGCCGGCGCCGGGGCGAAGGCGCCGGAAGTGACGGTGAAGAACGCCGGCGGGACCGCCGTACTGGAGCGGCCCAAGGTCGTCGTACGGGCCGCGGCCGGGGCGCGGGACGTGCCGGACGGGCCCGGGGCGCACGGCGGGAACGAGCAGGGCGACCTCTACGGGCGCATCGCCGTCTCGCTCACCGTGCTCGCGTTCCTCGTCGAAGCCGGCGGTGTGCTCATGCGGGCCCTCTCGGTGCAGCGGGCGCCGTGGGGCAACATGTACGAGTTCAACATCACCTTCTCCACCGTGGCCGTCGGGGTGTACCTGACGCTGCTCGCGCTGCGGAAGAACGTGCGCTGGCTCGGGCTGTTCCTGATCACGACGGTCCTCCTCGACCTCGGCATCGCCGTGACCGTCCTGTACACCGCCAGTGACCAGCTGGTTCCCGCCCTCCACTCGTACTGGCTGTACATCCACGTCTCGACCGCGATCCTGTGCGGCGCGGTCTTCTACATGGCGGCCGTCAGCACGATCCTGTACCTGTTCAAGGACTCGTACGAGAACAAGCTCGCGAGCGGCGGCAAGCCCGGCACCTTCGCCACGTCCTTCCTGGAGCGGCTGCCGTCCTCCGCGTCCCTGGACAAGTTCTCCTACCGCGTCAACGCGGCCGTCTTCCCGCTGTGGACGTTCACGATCATCGCGGGCGCGATCTGGGCGGGCGACGCCTGGGGCCGCTACTGGGGCTGGGACCCCAAGGAGACCTGGGCGTTCATCACCTGGGTCGCCTACGCCTGCTACCTGCACGCCCGCGCCACGGCCGGCTGGAAGGGCCGCAAGGCCGCCTACCTGGCCCTGATCGCGTTCGCCTGCTGGCTGTTCAACTACTACGGCGTGAACATCTTCGTCGGCGGCATGCACTCGTACGCGGGCGTGTAGACCCGCGACGCGCGTACGGAGAAGGCCGGTTCCCGGTGACTCAGGTCACCGGGAACCGGCCTTCCTGGTCACCGGGGACGGTCCGGGGGAACGCCCGCCGGTAGGTGCTCGGCGACACCCCGATCTGCTTGAGGAAGTGGTGGCGCACGTTGTTCGCCGTGCCGAGGCCACTCAGCTCCCCGATCCTCTCGACGGGCAGGTCCGTCGATTCCAGCAGGCTCTGGGCCCGGGCCAGGCGCTGGTTGAGGAGCCACTGGAGCGGAGTCGTCCCGGTCGCCGCCTGGACGCGCCGGTGGAGGGTCCGCGTGCTCATCGCGGCGCGCTGCGCCAGGTCCTCGACCGTCAGGGGCTGGTCCAGGTGGGCGCGGGCCCAGTCCAGTACGGGCCCCAGGCCCTCGTCGTCGGAGGTGGGCACGGACAGGTCGATGAACTGCGCCTGTCCGCCGGGTCGGTGGGCGGGCACCACCATCCGGCGGGCCAGCTGATTGGCGACATGGGCGCCCAGGTCACGGCGTACCAGATGGAGGCAGAGGTCGAGTCCGGCGGTCAGCCCGGCACTGGTGAGCACGTCGCCGTCGTCCACGTACAGCACCGAGTCGTCGACCCGCACCTTCGGGTAGCGCTCGGCCAGTTGAGCCGTGTGCATCCAGTGGGCGGTGGCCCGGCGTCCGTCGAGCAGCCCCGCCTCGGCGAGCGCGAAGGCGCCGGTGCACAGGGACACCATGCGGGCGCCCGCGTCGGAGGCCTCGCGCAGGGCCGTGATCAGTGCCGGGGGCAGCGGCCGGCCCTCGTCGACGCACGGGTCGGGCACCGACGGCACGATGACCGTGTCGGCGGCGGCGAGGTCGGCGAGCCCGTGCCGGGTGCGCAGAGACAGCGCCGCCCCCGTTGGCGAATCGCCCTGCGGGCCCTCTCCGGTACCGCACAGCCGCAGGTCGTACCAGGGATCGGCCAGGTCGGGCTGCGGCGTGCCGAAGACGGTGCACGGGATGCTCAACTCGTACAGGTCCCAGGAGGGGACCTGGATGTCCTCGGTCACGACCACCGCGACGGAGCCAGGATGCATGCCTCGAAGGGTATGGCAGGAATTTGGTGGTCACCGTCACCAGCGTCACTGTTTCCGGTCGCCGCGCGCTGCGATCTTGGTCCTACGTGACCAACGCACGCAGACGTAGAGGGAGTTGTGGCATGCACGCTGATCGCACGGCGGTGACCGTCATCGGACTGGGCTCGATGGGCTCGGCACTGGCCGCCGTCTTACTGGAGCGGGGGCACGAGACCACCGTGTGGAACCGCTCCGCGCACAAGGCCCGGTCACTGGTCGACCGAGGAGCCCACCTGGCCGCGACACCCGAGGAAGCCATCGCGGCCAGCCCGCTGATCATCGCCTGCGTGGCGGACCACCAGGCGCTGCACGCCGTTCTGGACCCGGCCGCCGACCGCCTCGCCGGCAAGGCCCTGGTCAACCTCACCTCCGGCACCCCGGAGCAGGCCCACGAGGCCGTCGCCTGGGCTCGGTCCCACGCCGCGGACTACCTGGACGGCGCGATCATGACCACCCCGCCGGGGGTCGGCAGCCCCGACATGATGTTCCTCTACAGCGGCTCACCCGAGGTCTTCGAAGCCCATCGTCCGACCCTCGCTCTGCTGGGCGACCCCCTGCACCTGGGCACCGACCCGGGCCTGGCCTCCCTCTACGACGCCGCCCTGCTGGGCCTGATGTGGTCCACCATGACCGGCTGGCTGCACGGCACCGCGCTGGTCGGCGCGGAGAAGACACCGGCCACGGCCTTCACTCCCGTCGCGGTTCGCTGGCTGACCGCCGTGGCCGGCTTCCTGACCACCTACGCGCCCCAGGTGGACGCCGGTCACTACCCCGGCGACGACGCCACCGTCGACGTACAGATCGCGGCCATCGACCATCTCCTGCACGCCGCGTCCGCCCGCGGCATCGACAACTCCCTGCCCGAACTCCTCAAGTCCGCGATGGAACGGACCCGGGCCGCGGGCCACGGCGCGGACAGCTTCGCGAGTGTGATCGAGGTTCTGAGGAACCCGGCGAAGGACGCATGACCCCGGCGGGTCAGTCCACGGTGATGGAGTCCAGCTTCGCCCGCAGATACACGTGGGAGTCGACGGGTTCGTACGCCACCCGGCCCACCGGCGTCGGGACGGACTCCACCCGGGTGCCCGGTGTGCACTCGCCGAAGTAGACCAGGGACATCAGCTCCTCGGCGGGCGCGTCGGGCGGCGGGGGAAGGACCCGGTGGCGTCCGGACCGCCAGCGGTCGCCGGTCCAACGGGCCAGCAGGTCACCGACGTTGATGGTGAACGCGTCCGGGTCGTAGGGCGCGTCCTCCCAGCCGCCCTCGTCGGTGTACACCTGGAGACCGCCCTTGCCGGCCTGCCGGTCGAGGATCGTCACCGTCCCGAAGTCGGTGTGCGGGCCGATGCGGAACTGGCCCGGCTGCGGGGTGCCGACGACCTCGGTGCCCGGGTACCAGTTGATGTTGAAGCCGTACGTCGGATGGTCCATGTGCCGGGAGAAGAAGTCGGGTTCAAGGCCGAGCGCTTCGCCGAGCAGGGACAGCAACTCCTTCTCCAGTTCGGCCATCCGCGCCAGGTACTCCTCGCACAGCGGCCGGAGCTCCGGCGCCTGAGCCGGCCAGACGTTCGGCGCGTACCACTCCGCGTTGACGACCGGGTCGTCGAACGGCTCGTGCGTCGCGAAGGTCAGCGACTCCTTGAGGTCCGGCGGCGTCTCGGTCCCCTCCGCGTACCCGTTGGCCTCCGCGCCCGGCCCCAGCCAGCCGCGCCCGCCGACCCTCGCCGCGTACGGCTGCTTCGCCTCGGCGGGCAGCCGGAAGAACGTCCTCGCGGCCTCCCGGATCCCGGAGCGCAGGGACGGGTCCACCCCGTGCCCGGTGACCAGCAGGAACCCGGCGGTCTGGAGGGCCTCGTCCACGGTCCGGGCGATGCGGGCGCGGACGTCCGGGGAACCGTTGAGCCAGGGCTCCAGATCGATCGTGGGGATGCGGGGGCTACTCACCGATGTCCTCGTTCCACAGAGCAGGGTTCTCGCCGATGAACTCACGCATCATCCCGACGCACTCGGGATCGTCGAGCAGCACGATCTCCACGCCGTGCTCCGCCAGCCAGTCGTGCCCGCCGTGGAAGGTGACCGCCTCGCCGACGACGACCCGTGAGATGCCGAACTGGCGGACCAGACCGGAGCAGTACCAGCACGGGGAGAGGGTGGTCACCATCGTCGTACCGCGATACGACTTCTGCCGTCCCGCGGCCCGGAAGGCCGCCGTCTCCGCGTGCATGGACGGGTCGTCGTCCTGGACGCGCCGGTTGTGGCCGCGCCCGAGGAGCGTGCCGTCGCGGGAGTAGAGGGCGGCGCCGATCGGGATGCCGCCCTCGGCGAGCCCGGCGCGGGCCTCATCGACGGCGGTGGCGAGCCATGCGCGGGCCGTCGCTCGATCAATGGGGTCAATGGGGTTCACGTCCTCGCCCTCCTGTGACCACTCTCCCGTGACCGAACCCTGAGGACAACGAGCTTGGACCGGGCGAGGACACCGGGGGGTGACTTCGACGGTCGGGCTTCGGACGGTGGCCCGATAGTGGGAGAGTCTGGGACACTCCGCACAGCGGCAGCCGAGAAGGGCACAGCACAGAGGTGCCTCGGGGGAGCAGGGGGGTCGCGATGACCGTGGGCTGGGTGTCACTGATCGTCGGCGGGGTGGTGGTGGTCGTCGGACTTCCGGCGAGCTGCCTGCAGGTGATCCCGCAGGCGAGCGCGGCCATTGTCGAGCGCTTCGGCCGCTACAGGCGGACACTCAACGCGGGACTCAACATCGTCGTCCCGTTCATGGACACCGTCCGCAACCGCATCGACCTGCGTGAACAGGTGGTGCCGTTACCGCCCCAGCCGGTGATCACCCAGGACAACGTGGTCGTCAACATCGACACCGTCTTCTACTACGAGGTGACCGACGCCAGGGCCGCGACCTACGAAGTCGCCAGCTACATCCAGGCGATCGAGCAGCTCACCGTCACCACGCTCCGCAACATCGTCGGCGGGATGGACCTGGAGCGGACCCTGGCCTCCCGCGAGGAGATCAACGCGGCCCTGCGCCATGTCCTCGACAAGGCCACCGGCAAGTGGGGCATCCGGGTCAACCGCGTGGAACTGAAGGCCATCGAGCCGCCCACCTCCATCCAGACCGCGATGGAGGAGCAGATGCGCGCCGAGAGCGAAAGGCGTGCCGCCATCCTCCGCGCCGAGGCTGACCGGCAGGCCGCGTTGATCCAGCTGGAGACGGAGCGGGCCGTGGCCGCGGCGCGCGGCGCTCAGGTCAGCGCACGTGAGCGCGCGTCGGCGTACGTCCCGGCCGACTACTCCCCCGTACACCAGCCACTGCACCGCGAAGACCCGCGCCGACTGGGCCACTACCGGCTGACGGCACGGCTGGGACAGGGCGGGATGGGGACGGTGTATCTCGGGGTGACCCCGGGGGAGCGTCTGGTCGCGGTCAAGGTGATCAAGAAGGACTTCACCGAGGACCCCATGTTCCGCAAGCGGTTCCGCCGCGAGGTCGACTCCGTGCAGCGGGTCGGCGGATTCCACACCGCACCGGTGGTGGCCGCGGCCCCCGAGGGCGACCCGCCCTGGCTGGCCACCGAGTACATTCCCGGCCCCTCACTGCACGACCTGCTCAGACAGGTCGGCGCGCTGCCCATCCGGACGCTGTACACCCTCGCGCTCGGGATCGCCGAGGCGCTCGACGGGATCCATGCCTGCGGCATCGTCCACCGCGACCTCAAGCCCAGCAACATCATCGTCTCCGGCATGGGGCCGCGCGTCATCGACTTCGGTCTGGCCCGCGCCCTGGACGGCAGCAAACTCACCCGCTCCGGTCATGTCGCCGGGACTCTGGGGTTCCTCGCACCCGAGCAGCTCACCGGGGTGACGGTCACCCCGGCGGCCGACCTGTACGCGTTCGGCATGGTGCTGTGTCACGCCGCGGGTGCCGCGCCCCTCAAGGACGGTGAGACCCTGGAGTCGGCCCTCGAGTTGCTGCCGACCCGGCTGGTCCGTGTCATCACCCGTTGCCTCGATCACGATCCGGCACACCGGCCGACGCCCACACAGGTCCTCGCGGAGCTCTCCCCGAGCCCGGCCCCCTCCGAGGACTGGCTGCCGCCCCACATCCGCGCGATGGTCGACCTGCACAACCGCCCCACCGCGTCCGCGTCCTGAGCGTCCGTCCGCCGCACCTGCGGCAGTTGGGCCCCGGGTGTATGGCGAGAGGGTCGTGACCATCGTCGTACCGCGATACGACCTCTGCTGTCCCGCCGCCCGGAAGGCCGCCGTCTCCGCGTGCACGGAGGGGTCGTCGTCCTGGACGCGCCGGTTGTGTCCGCAGCCGAACGGGGTGCCCTCGGCGCCGTACAGAGCAGCGTCGATCGGGATGCCGCCCTCGGCGAGCCCGGCGCGGGCCCCCTCGACCGCGGTGGCGAGCCAGGTACGGGCCCGGTCCTTGTCGAGCCGGTCGATGTGCTGCATGCCTTCACTCCCCTGTGGCCGCATCACGAGGGCAACGTGCGGCACCAGGACAGGTCCTGGGCCCGGCGTGGCCTGACGCCCGCTCAGCGCAGCGTGACCCGGCTGGTCCCGTTGTACGGCGCCATGCACAGGACCGTCTCAGGGGTACGCAGGAGGTCGTCCTCGGTGAAGAGTGTGCGCGCCGCGTCGAAGGGTACGTCGTCGCCCGCGACCAGGGACACGCGGTCGTAGAGCTGGCGGGACGCTTCGGGCAGGGGTTCGCCGAACTCGCCGTCCTCTCCCCATACGTCCCACAGCAGTGTCTCCACCTTGTTCAGGGCGGCCAGGTCGAGCCGGATGTTCCCGGCGACGAACCGTTCCCCGAACAGCGGCCCCTGCTCCGGCGGATGAAGCCCGAAGGTCCTCGGGTCCGCCCCGCCCTCGCGGATGGCCCGCCACGCCTTGCCGGCGACGAGGAAGCGGTCGCGCGGAACGTCCATGGGGTCGAAGTCGGCGTTCCAGTGCCGGGTGATGTCCGGGTCGGTGAGCTGGGCGTCGGCGAGCAGCCAACCGCGTTCGGTGTCCCAGTACTCCGTGACCACGTGGTCACCGTGGAAGCCGTCCGTCCCGAAATAGTCGGCGAAGCCGGACCGCAGCCGGGCCGGGACGCCCACGTGGCGCAGGAACGAGCAGTGCAGCAGCGCGAAGTCGCGGCACACCCCGACGAACCGGTCGCCCACCTCACGGCGCCGGGTCAGCAGGGCGTCGTCGCGGGCGACGATGATGCGCAGGATGTCGTCGGTGTAGCGGGTCTCGGCGTCGTTGTGAAGCCGGTCGGCGGGGTGGGCGTACGCGAAGAGTTCGCCCTCCAGGCGGTGGATGAGCAGATCGCGGACCACACGGGCCAGTTGTGCGGGGTCGCGGGGCAGGCCGCGGTAGCGGTGGGAGAGGTCACCCGGGTCGGAGAAGGCGCTCTGGGCCGCGTAGAAGTCGAGGGGCATGATCGGCCTCCGAAGGCGTCATCGACCACGTGTTCGATTCGGGTCGGTGCACCTCACCGTGCCAAAATCTCCCCGGAAATGTCCAGAGACCTCGACGAGCCGCCCGTCGCACGTCTCCTTCCGCCTCCGCCTCCGCCACTACGGAACTCGCCGTTCGGCGAGGCGGGCCGGAGGCGCACGCGGGCGTCGAGGCCGCCGCCGGGGGCGGAGTGCAGGGTGATCTCGCCGCCGGAGGCACGGACCAGGTGGCGCACGATGGGCAGGCCGAGGCCGGTGCCGTCGTGGTGGGAGTCGGAGGCACGCCAGAACCGGTCGAAGGCCCGTTCCCGGTCGGCCGCCGGCAGGCCGGGGCCCTGGTCGACGACGTGCAGCTCGGCGCCGGGAGCGCGGGTGAGGGTGAGGGTGGTGCCGGGCGGGGAGACCCGCAACGCGTTGGCGACCAGGTTGTCGACGACCTGCTCCAACGCCCCCGGGATGGCCCAGACCCGGCCCGCCGACGTCCCGGTGACGGCGACGGCGACGTGCTGTTCGGCGGCGAGCGGCTCCCACATCGCCGCGCGGTCGGCCAGTACGGCGTCCAGGTCGGTCGGCTCCGCGGTGGTGGCGGTGTTCTCCAGGCGGGCCAGGGCGAGCAGCCCGTGCACCATACGGCCCAGCCGTTCGACCTCCGCCACGGCCTCGTCCAGGCTGTCCAGGGCCCGCGGGTCGAGATAGGGCTCGAAGTTCTCCAGCCGCAGCCGCAGCGCGGTCAGCGGGGTTTTGAGCTGGTGGGAGGCTTCTCCCGCGAACGCCTGCTGGGCGTCGAGCAGTTGCCGCAGCCGGGTGGCGGTGTGGGTGAACGAGGCGGCCAGTTCGCGCAGTTCGGGCGGGCCCCGGGTGGCGTCGGGCGGGTTGGTCAGGCGGCCCTCGGCCAGCTGGGTGGTGGCGCGGTGCAGGGTGCGCAGCGGGCGGGTGATCCAGCGGGCCAGCGTGAAGGCGACCAGCGCGACCGCCGCCAGGATGCAGGCGCCGACCAGGGCGAGGACGAGCCAGATCCGGTGCACCCGCTCGGTGACCGTCGTCATCGGGTACGTCAGCCGCAGCGCCCCGCGGATCGTGGTGCCGGAGGCGCCGGGCTGCGTGGAGTACAGGACCTCGTCGCCGTCACCCCCGTCGTCGGTGCCGGTGGTGGGCCGGTTGTCCAGCGCGGCGGCGATGTCCGGCTCGGCGGACAGGTTCGTGCCGGTGCGGACGGCGGAGCCGGAGGCGGCCAGTACGACGCCCGTCCTGTCGACCACGACGGCTCCGCCGCCGGTACGGGCGGTGTAGTCGCCGATCACGTCGGGCAGTTCCCCGGTGTTTCCCTCCTCGATGTTCTCCTCGGTGACCTCGGCGAGCATCGTGGCGTCCCGCTCGACGGTCTGGGCGAAGCGGGAAGTCTCGCCGCGGGCGTAGAGGTAACCGAGCGGGATCTCCAGCCCGGCCAGGACGAGCAGGGCCAGGGCGAGGTAGCTGTACAGCAGTCGCCGGGTCATCGGGGTGTCTCCGGCGGTATCGCGGACGCGGGCTCCCCGGGCACGGTCAGCCGGAAGCCGACGCCGCGCGCGGTCGTGATCCAGCCAGGGTCGCCCAACTTGCGGCGCAGGGCGGCGACATGGGCGTCGAGGGTCTTGGTGGGTCCGAAGAAGTGCGGGTCCCACACCGCGTCCATGATCTGCTGCCGGGAGTGCACCGCCCCCGGGTCCTGGGCGAGGAAGGCGAGCAGATCGAACTCCCTCGGGGACAGGGCGACTTCGCGGCCCGCGACATGGATCTGCCGGGTGCGCCGGTCGATCCGCAGCGGCCCGAGCTGCTGCGGGGCGGGAGCCGCGGGCGCCGCGGCGGGGGCGCCCGGTCCCGGCGGCCCGGCCGGGAGGGCGCCGGTGCGGCGGGTGACCGCGCGGATGCGGGCCACCAACTCCCGTACCCCGAAGGGCTTGGCCATGTAGTCGTCCGCGCCGAGTTCCAGGCCCGCCACCCGGTCGGCCTCCTCGCCCCGCGCGGTGATCATGATGATCGGGATGGGCGAACGGGCCCGCAGGCTGCGGCACACGTCCAGGCCGTCCATGTCCGGCAGCCCGAGGCCGAGCAGCACCAGGTCGGGCGAGCTGTCGGAGGTGAGCCCGGCGGCACCCGTGCGGACCCGGTCCACAGTGAACCCGTACCGGCCCAGCCCCTCGGTGAGGGGTTGGGCGATCCGGTCGTCGTCCTCGATCAAGAGCAGCCGCATGGCGACAGGCTCGCACAGCGGTGTCACGGGAGTCGTGGTGTTCACGAGAAGCTGCCTGGTCCGCGGTCCGGCCAGGGATCAGTTGGCCTCTCCCGCTTCCTCCGTCCCCTCCTCCTTGGTCTTGACGACCTTGTACGTCGCGGGGTCGAGATAGACCTCGATCTCGCTGCCGTCCGCCTTCTTGACCTCCACGGCGTACGTCCCGGGATTCTCCGCGTCCTCCTCGGACTTGAGCACCGTTCCCGGGTGGGCCGCCAGCGCCGCCGCCTCGGCCTTCTGCTTGGCCTCGCCGGTGAGCGGCTTCTCCGCGGCGTCGCCGCCCTCCGCCGCCTCGTTCCCGGCGCCGCCCTCGGCGGGAGCGGCCGCCTGGGTGTTGCCCGCGCCGGCGGCCGAGTCACCGGAGTCGGATCCGCCGCCACAGGCGGTCAGGGCGAACAACAGGACAGCGGCGGGAACGGCGGCCAGGGCACGACGGGGCATTGCACGCATGGGGTCTCTCCAGAGCGGTAGGGACGCGGGGTCCGGGGGCCGGACTTCCGGGGGGAACGTCAACGACCCTAGGAACCCGCCGTCGAGAGCAAGCCCAGAGAACGGACAGCGGCAGACCAGCAAACTGCCAACCTTCGTCGGCGGACACGCCCGGCGACCTGTCCCGATCACCGCGGCACGTGCGGCAGTTGGGCCCCGGGTGCGCCGACCTTCCTGACAACGCCGTCGCGGTGGTGGCGGCTGCCTGCGGCGAGTCGCGTGAGATCATCCGTCCATGAGCAGCGACCTGGAAGTGAGTGCTCTGGCGATCAACGTCACGATTCCGCAGGCGCTCCGCTGGACGGACACTCGACGCGATGAAGTGTTCCAACTGACCACACTCAACATCCGGCTTCTCCCGGACGGTCACCTCGCGGCAAAGGCCTATGGACGACCAGTCGGCGGTGGTCGGGGTGCATACGTCTCGTTCCCTGTCCCGGACACACCCGAACTGGCGACGCTGGTCGTCGACGCTGCCGGCCGCGCCGGGGCGTTGTGGGCCGCCCATCGTGGTCTCGGCTGAGCTGGGTTCGACCCGAAGGCGGACGGGCGGGTTCCGTCACCTCTGCCTCTCCAGCACCGCGTAGTCCGCGAAGCTGCGGCGGTAGCGCAGGTGCCGGGTCTCCTGGGTGTGTCGGCGCTGCCACTCCTCGACCTCGGCCGGCGCCTGGCGCGGGCCCGAACTCGCCCCGCAGTCCGCCTCCTCGCCCGACACGCAGGACGCATCGTACTCCGGCTGCGCCGAGGCGTCCTGCACGATGGAGTACGGCACGTACCGGAAGATCCGACGCCCGGCGGTCGGAGCCTCTCCGTATTCCCGCCCGGCGGCCTGAGCACCTCCGTGGTCCCGGCCCTGGTGCTGACGCAGCAGCACGTTCGCGTCCGTCTCCGCGCTCCCCTCGAACGCGGCCCGCGCCTCGTCCCGGCGGGTCGCCAACTCCTCGCAGGTCCCGCAGCCGGGGACCGGTACGGGCGGACGGGACACGTCAGTCACCTCGCGCGGCGCCGCCAGGCCCTCCCGGAAGCGGTCGTTGAGCGCCTTCACCCCTGCACTCAGCCGTTCGTCCTGCGTCGCCGTGCGGATCCGCGCCGGGTCCGCCTGCCACTCCCGGCCACCGCCGACGGGGCGCAGCATCACGTACGGGCCCACCCTGTCCTGGTACTCGCCGACCCTGCGCGTACACGGGTCATAGACGAGCGTTCCCGGTTCCAACCGCTCAGGCATGTGCAACTCCGACACCTTTCGTAACTCTGGGTGTATCGAGCGTCGCTCACGGGAACGGGGCGTTCAATGCCTGGCGTGTGCCAGTGGGGCACTGTCACGGAGGGGGAGTGGTGAGCCGACGCAACGCCGACGCGGGGTCGGGGAGCGGTACGAGTTCGGCCGCCGTGTTCGGCGAGGTGCTGAAGCATTTCCGCGAGGCGGCCCTGCTCACGCAGGAGGGGCTGGCCAAGGAGATCCCGTGCGACCGGTCGCACGTCGCCCGCGTGGAGTCCGGCACGCGAGTTCCGCAGGACACGTTCGCGAAGAAGTGCGACGAAGTGCTGGGCACGGGTGGGGTGTTGGCGCGGCTGTGGGGGAGGATCGACTGGTATCCGCAGGTGGAGCATCCGGACTGGTTCCGGCGGCGGGCCGAGATGGATGAGGTGGCGATTGCTCTACGGGAGTACCAGGAGCGCGTAATTCCCGGCCTGTTGCAGACGGAGGAGTACGCGCGCGCCCTGTTCTCGCGCCTCGTGAGCGGTGAAGATCTGGAGGAACGCGTCCGAGCCCGACTGAGCCGCCAGAGGCGCTTCCTCGCGGACGACGGTCCGTTCTACGCCGTTGTCCTGGACGAGAGTTGTCTCCGCAACGTGATGGGCAGCTCGGCCATCATGCAAGACCAGTGCGAGCACCTGATCAGTGTTGGCCGGAGTCCCAACGTCCATATCCAGGTGGCCCCCTCCGACCGGCTGGGATTGGCCCGCCCCAGTGGCTCCATGTCGTTGATCAAACTGCCCGACGGGCATGAGTGGGTGTACTCCGAATCGTTGGACCGGGGCCATTTCAACGACGATCCAGCCGTCTACGCCCGCCATAGCCAGACCTATGATGTGCTCAGGGCCGACTCTCCGTCAGCCCCCGAGTCTGCCGCTCTGATCAGCGACGCGATGGAGAGGTACGAGCATCATGGACAGGCCCGAGCTCAGCGCGGCGATCTGGATCAGGAGCAGCTACAGCGACGCCAACGGCGGCAACTGCATCGAAGTCGCCCCCGGATTCCCCACCGTCGTCCCCGTCCGTGACAGCAAGACCCCTGACGGCCCTGTCCTGGTCGTCGGCCGCGCCGCCTGGGCCGCGTTCATCTCGCGTCTGCGCTGACCCCAAGTAGCCGCGGCTCCCTCACTCGTCCCCGGGATCCTCGCCGCGCTTCTTCCGGTCCTCGTCGCCGTCCTCGCCCTTGCCGCCACGGTCGCCCTTCTCGTCCCTCAGGGACTTGAGGAACTCGGGGTTGTCGTCGGGCGCCACCCACTGCCGTCCGCCGCCCCGGCTCCACGGCGATCCGGCGGAGCCCGTGAGACCGCCCGTGCCGCCCGGGTGCCGCTTCCTGCCCGCGATCAGCCAGGAGATCGAACCGGCCAGCGGGAACACCAGCACGAGGATCGCCCACAGCGGCTTGGGCATGTGGCGGACGTCCTCGTCCTTCGTGCTGATGCAGTCGATGAACGCGTACACGCTCAGCGCCAGTGGCACGAGGAACATCAGTACCCGGAGCATGGGGCCTCTCGGTTGAACGGTCGTCGGGGCCGCCGGCAAGGACCCCAGGTACCGGGCCAGCCTAGTCGCTCGGGGATACTTGACCGCATGGCTTACGACGATCTTCGTTCCCTGCTCAGGGCCCTGGAACGCGAGGGCGACCTCAAGCGGATCAAGGCCGAGGTGGACCCGTACCTGGAGGTCGGGGAGATTGTCGACCGGGTGCAGAAGTCCGGCGGCCCCGCGCTGCTCTTCGAGAACGTGAAGGGCTCCGACATGCCCCTCGCGATGAACGTCTTCGGGACCGACCGACGGCTGCTGAAGGCGCTCGGCCTGAAGTCGTACGGCGAGATCTCGGAGAAGATCGGCGGGTTGCTGCGGCCCGAGCTGCCGCAGGGGTTCATCGGTGTGCGGGAGGCCTTCGGGAAGCTCGGCGCGATGACGCACGTACCGCCGAAGAAGGTGAAGGCCGGGGACGCGCCGGTGCAGGAGGTCGTGCTCCAGGGCGACGACGTGGACCTCGACCGGCTGCCCGCCCTGTTCACCTGGCCGAAGGACGGCGGCTCCTTCTTCAACCTGGGGCTCACCCACACCAAGGACCCGGAGAGCGGGATCCGCAACCTCGGGCTCTACCGCCTCCAGCGGCATGACAAGCGCACCATCGGCATGCACTGGCAGATCCACAAGGACAGCCGCAACCACTACCAGGTGGCGGCGAGGCGGGGCGAACGCCTGCCGGTCGCGATCGCCTTCGGGTGCCCGCCTGCCGTGACGTACGCCTCCACCGCCCCGCTCCCCGGGGACATCGACGAGTACCTCTTCGCCGGGTTCCTCGCCGGCAAGCGGATCGAGATGGTCGACTGCAAGACCGTCCCGCTCCAGGTGCCCGCGCAGGCGGAAGTCGTGATCGAGGGCTGGCTGGAGCCCGGAGAGATGCTGCCCGAGGGCCCCTTCGGCGACCACACCGGCTTCTACACCCCGCAGGAACCCTTCCCTGCGCTGAAGATCGACTGCGTGACGATGCGGAAGCGGCCGCTGCTCCAGTCCATCGTCGTGGGCCGCCCGCCGACGGAGGACGGACCGCTCGGCCGCGCCACGGAACGGTTCTTCCTGCCGCTCCTCAAGATCATCATCCCGGACATCGTGGACTACCACCTGCCCGAGGCGGGCGGCTTCCACAACTGCGCGATCGTCTCGATCGACAAGAAGTACCCGAAGCACGCCCAGAAGGTGATGCACGCCGTCTGGGGCGCCCACATGATGTCCCTGACCAAACTGATCGTGGTCGTCGACGCGGACTGTGACGTCCACGACCTGCACGAAGTCGCGTGGCGGGCGCTCGGCAACACCGACTACGCCCGTGACCTGTCCCTGGTCGAGGGCCCCGTCGACCATCTCGACCACGCCTCCTACCAGCAGTTCTGGGGCGGCAAGGCGGGCATCGACGCGACCAGGAAATGGCCCGAGGAGGGCTACACCCGCGACGGCGGCTGGCCCGACATGGTGGAGTCGGACCCGGATACGGCGGCGAAGGTCGACCGCCGCTGGAAGGAGTACGGCCTGTGAGCAGCGCGTCAGCCGCACTTCCGCAACCAGGACGCACCAAGGCGTTCCTGCGCTTGGTGATGATCGAGCACTCGGTCTTCGCCCTGCCCTTCGCGTACATCGCCGCACTGACGGCCATGTTCCAGTGGGACAGGAACATCCACTGGGGCCGCCTGCTGCTGGTCACCGTCTGCATGGTGGGCCTGCGCACCTTCGCCATGGCGGTCAACCGGATCATCGACCGCGAGATCGACGCGAGGAACCCGCGTACGGCACACCGCGAACTCGTGACCGGCGCAATGTCGGTCCGCCACGCCTGGACGGGCGCGCTGATCGCGCTGGTGGTCTTCCTGGGCTCGGCGGCCCTGCTGAACCCGCTGTGCCTGGCGCTCGCCCCCATCGCGGTGATCCCGATGGTGGTGTACCCGTACGGCAAGCGGTTCACGAACTTCCCGCAGGCCATCCTCGGTCTCGCGCAGGCGATGGGCCCGGTCGGCGGCTGGCTCGCCATCACCGGCGAGTGGTCCTGGGACGCGGTGATCCTGGGCCTGGCCGTCGGTATCTGGATCGGCGGCTTCGACCTGATCTACGCCTGCCAGGACGTGGAGACCGACCGGGAGATCGGCGTGCTGTCGGTCCCGGCCCGCTTCGGCATCCCGGCGGCCATCTGGGGAGCGCGGGTCTGCCACGCGCTCACCACGGCGTTGTTCGTCTGGTACGCGGTGGCGACGGACGCGGGCACGTTCTTCTGGCTGGGCCTGATGATCGTGGCGGGCGCCTTCGTCTACGAGCACTCGATCGTGCGCCCGCATGACCTGTCCCGGCTGAACAGGGCGTTCTTCAGCGTCAACGGCTTCATCGGCATCGCCCTGTTCGGGTGCGCGCTGCTGGATCTGCTGGTGCGGGGTCTGACGGTGTAGGCACCGGCGCGTGGGGCCGCCGCCCCGTAGAGTGCGCTCGACGACAGCGGGTCCCCGACCTCCAGGAAGACGCCCCGATGTATGTGAGCCAGATCCTCGTGCGGGACGTCAGATCGTTCCACGACGATCGCCGCGCTGTGCTGGACCTCGCACGGCCCGACGGCTCCTATGCCGGCTGGACCGTCCTCGCGGGCCGGAACGGATCCGGCAAGACGACACTGCTGCGGGCCATCGCCCTGGCGCTCGCGGGACCGGACAACGCGCGACGACTGGTGCCGGGCTTTGAGGCGTGGGTCAGTGACGGCGCACGTTGGGGTGACTCGTGTGTACGGGTCGTGCCGGATCCGGAGCTGGACGCTCGGGGTAACTGGCCTGAGGGATCACTCCTCGCGGAAGCCTCCGACAGCCCGTTCTGGTCGGAGCTTCGCTGGGAGCAACGGACGCCACGGCAGCCGCACGAGGCACGACCCGGTGGCCGCGGAGCGGGTGCTGCCCGGATGGAACCCGCGCTCTCGGCGAGCAACGGCCTGGACACCCAGGGCGGTGACGCGTTCGCCCCTGGGGGCATGTGGGACTCACAGCCGACCGGATGGCTGATGGCGGGGTACGGAGCCTTCCGGCGGCTGTCAGGAGGCGAGGCCCGTCCGCGCAACAAGCCCCGTGCACTCGCGCTGACCCGCCTGGACACTCTCTTCGACGAGGATGTGTCCCTGGCCGATGCCGTCAGTTGGCTGGTCGGCTTGCACCTGCGTGCCTTGGAGGGCGATGAGGCCGCCCGCGAGTTGAAGTCCACGGCGCTCGCGATCCTGGGCGACGGACTGCTGCCCGACGACTGCCAGGTGGTGGACGTCGACTCGGAGGGGCTCTGGGTCGAACGTGAGGGCCGACGCTATCCCCTGCGCGAGATGAGCGACGGACTGCGGACGGTCACCGCGCTGGTTGTGGACCTGCTCCGACAGATCTACGAGACCTACGCCGCCGCACGCGAAGCGGGTGTCACCCTGGCCGCGTTTCGGGACGGCCGCGTCGTGCTGCCGGTTCCGGGCGTCGTGCTGATCGACGAGGTCGACACCCATCTGCATGTGTCCTGGCAGCGTCGCATCGGCCCTTGGCTGACCGCGCACTTTCCCCGCATCCAGTTTCTGGTAACGACGCACAGCCCGTACATCTGCCAGTCCGCGGATCCTGGTGGTCTCATCCGACTGCCCGGCCCCGGTGAGCGGGTGGGGCCGCAAGTGGTGGACGAGGATCTGTACGAACGCGTGGTGTACGGCAGCGGGGACGACGCCGCTCTGTCCGAGTTGTTCGGGCTGGACAGTGCCTACTCGGAGAGGGCGGAGGAACTGCGCGCAGAGCTGGTGGCGCTGGAAGGAGCCGTTCTGCGTGGCACGGCCGACCAGGCGGCGCTGGCACGTTATGCCCGTCTGAAGGGGCTCCTGACCAGCTCGCCGTCCGCTCGGCTCGATGAGATGTCCGCTCGCCTGTCGTTGCTGGCTGAGGAAGGGGCACGCCCGACGAACGGGGGACGCGGCGAGTGATCAGACTGGTGCGGATCCCCCTGCCGCGGCGGACAGAGGAGTATCTGGAGCGGTACGGCGCCCGAGTGGAGGCCGCGACCGATCCCAGGACGGTGGCCGACGCCTTGTGGAGCCGCAACACCACCGTGCGCACCAGGGTGCACCCGCAGTTGAAGCAGACCCTTGGGCGGATGGCTCCGGGCCACGAGAGGTGCATGTACTGCGGTGACAACCAGGGCTGCGCCATCGACCACTTCGAACCGCTGGCGGTCAACCCGCTGCGTGCCTTCGACTGGGCCAACCACCTCCTCGCCTGCACGATCTGCAACAGCCACTTCAAACGAGGTGAGTTTCCTCGTGACGAACACGACGGCAGCCCTCTTCTGCTTGACCCGACCGGTGATGAGCCCTTGCACCATTTGCATCTGAACCTGGCGGCAGGTTCGTACAGCGAACTGAGCGCCAGAGGAGCCGCCAGTATCGAGGTCCTGGGCCTGAACCGGCCCCTTCTGGTCAAGGGCCGCAGGGATGCCTACACGCGAGCGGTCCTGTTCCTCGGCCAGTGGCATCGTGCATGGCGGAGCCGCGACGGGCGCAGGGCCGAGGAGATTGTCCGGCTGGCCTGGAACCAGCCCTTGGCGGATGTGCTGGCGTCGATGTTCCACCAGGCGGCACACCCCGCGGCCGCCGCGCTCTTCGTGGGGGAGGAGGAGCTGCTCACCTTCCTGACCGACCCGGAAGTCCGTGCGGGCTTCGGCTCCGTTCCTCCCGCCGACGCCGAAGCGGACGGGGCAATGCCTTAGCGTTGCGTGGTACGTCTGTCGTTGGGGTGCACCGGCACACCGGTGTGGGACAAGGAAACGGGGCACAGTGTCAACGTCCGTGTACGAGGTGTTCGAAGCAATCCGAACCCGTGAGGACAATAACCGCGACCGCGGAACCCGCTTCGAGCAGCTGATGGTCGAGTATCTGCGCAAGGACCCGCAGTGGACCGACCAGTTCTCCCAGGTGTGGATGTACGCGGATTGGCCGGGCGCAGCCGATGACCGGCGGGATCTGGGGGTCGACCTGGTCGCCCAGGATCGCGCCACCGGCGGCTACTGCGCGATTCAGTGCAAGTTCCACGAGCCGGACCACCGCGTGGAGAAGCGGGACATCGACTCCTTCTTCGCGGCCTCCGGGAAGGGGGTCTTCACTCGACGCCTGATCATCGCCACGGCGGACCACTGGAGCCGTAACGCCGAGGAGATGCTCGACGACCAGCAGATCCCGGTCCAGCGCATTGGCCTCCCTGACATCGAAGCCAGCCCCATAGAGTGGCACCTCCCCCCGTCGGGCACGAAAGGTGTACAGCTTGCTCTAAGCCCCCGTAAGCAGCTCCGCCCGCATCAACAGGAAGCGGTGGATGCCGTCTTCCAAGGGTTCTCCTCCGGCCACGACCGCGGCAAGCTGATCATGGCCTGTGGCACGGGCAAGACCTTCACCAGCCTGAAGATCGCCGAGCGGCTGCATGAGGAACGCCGTGGCGCCGGGCAGGGCGAGCGCACAACGGTCCTCTTCCTCGTCCCGTCGATCGCGCTGCTGTCGCAGTCCCTGCGTGAATGGACCGCACAGGCCGAGGTGCCGCTCCATCCGTTTGCCGTCTGCTCGGACTCGAAGGTCGGGAAGGCGGTGGGTGGCCCGCAGAGGCAAGGCGACGATGACGACCGGGACATGGCCGTCCATGACCTGTCCCTCCCGGCCACCACCAATCCCGCCCGCCTGATCGCTCAACTCGAGAAGGCAGGCGGCAAAGACGGTCTGACGGTCGTGTTCTCCACGTATCAGTCCATCGGTGCCGTGTCCGAGGCGCAGAAGCTCGGGCTGGACCGGTTCGACCTGGTGCTGTGCGACGAGGCCCATCGCACCACTGGGGCAACCGTGGCGGACCGGGACGAGTCTGCGTTCTTGCGCGTACACGACGACACCTTCCTGGGCGCCGACCGCCGCCTCTACATGACGGCGACGCCCCGCGTGTACGGCGAGGAGGCAAAGGCCGACGCCGACCTCGGCACTGTCACGCTCGCCTCGATGGACAACGAGAGCCTCTTCGGACCCGAGTTGCACCGCCTCGGTTTCGGCCGTGCCGTGGAGCGCGGGCTGCTTACCGACTACAAGGTCCTCGTGCTCACCGTCGAGGAGAGCGCTGCCGCGGCGGCGCTCCAGCAGTCCCTCGCAACCAGCGACCACGAACTGTCCATCGACGACGCGGCGAAGATCATCGGCTGCTGGAACGCCCTCGCCAAGCGCACCGGCTCCTTCGCCGACGGTACGGAGTTCGGAGCGGACGAGGCGCCGATGCAGCGTGCCGTCGCCTTCGCCCGGTCCATCGCAGACTCCAAGGCAGTCACCGAGCACTTCTCCGCCATCGTCGACGCGTACGAGGGCGCCGACGAGGACATGCTGCACTGCGATGTCGGGCACGTCGACGGCACCATGAACACCCTTGAGCGCAACCGGCTCCTGGACTGGCTCAGGCAGGACCCCGGCCAAGGGCGAGCCCGCATCCTGTCCAACGCCCGCTGCCTCACCGAGGGCGTCGACGTCCCCAGCCTGGACGCGGTGCTCTTCCTCAACCCTCGCAACTCCCAGGTGGACGTCGTGCAGTCGGTGGGTCGCGTCATGCGCACGGCCCCCGGCAAGAAGTACGGCTACATAATCCTTCCGGTCGCCGTCCCAGCAGGCAGCACGCCCGAACAGGCCCTCGCCGACAACAAGCGTTTCAAGACGGTCTGGCAGGTCCTCAACGCTCTGCGTGCCCACGACGACCGCTTCAACGCGATGGTCAACCAGATCCGCGTGAACGAGGCCCGCCCGGACAAGCTGGCCTTCGCGCACATCGGTGCGGCCGATTTCGAGCCGGGTGACGAGGGCGAGGACCGCAACGAGTCCGAGGCACGTGCCGCGCAGCGGGCGACCCAGTTGATGTTTGCCGTCGACGACTGGCGGGACGCGATCTTCGCGCGTCTGGTCAGGCGTGTGGGCCAGCGCCGCTACTGGGAGGACTGGGCCCGCGACATCGCCGGCATCGCCGACCGCCATGTAACTGCGATCACCACGGCACTGGGCGATCCCGGCCGGCGCACCGCGTTCGAGGAGTTCCTCGCCGAGCTGCGCCGCACGATAAATCCTGGCGTCACCGAGTCCGACGCCATCGACATGCTTGCCCAGCACATCGTCACGAAGCCGGTCTTCGACGCCCTCTTCAAGGACTACGGCTTCCTCGACCGCAACCCGGTCTCCGTGGCCATGCAGAAGATGCTCGAAGAGCTGGAGGGTCAGGGCCTGGAGGCGGAATCCAAGGACCTCCAGGGCTTCTACGACTCCGTACGCGAGCGCGCGGAAGGACTTGACGCCCACGGCCGTCAAAAGGTCATCGTCGAGCTGTACGACAAGTTCTTCCGCACCGCCCTGCCCAAGACCTCCGACCAGCTCGGCATCGTCTACACGCCCGTCGAGGTCGTCGACTTCATCCTCCGCGCCGCCGACCAGGCTCTCGCCGCGCACTTCGGCACCTCCCTGTCGGCACCGGGCATCCACGTCATCGACCCGTTCACCGGCACCGGCACCTTCCCCGTGCGCCTGCTCCAGTCGGGCCTCATCCGCCCGGAGGATCTGGACCGCAAGTACGCGACGGAACTGCACGCCAATGAGATCGTGCTGCTCGCGTACTACCTCGCGGCCGTCAACATCGAGGCCGCATACCACGACCTCGCGGGCCTCTCCGCGGAGGACGGCTACCGTCCCTTCGACGGGATCGTCCTGACGGACACCTTCCAGCTTGCGGAGTCGGGCGACGGCCAGCTCGACGGCATGGACGTCCTGCGTGCCAACAGCGCCCGTGCGCGCAAGCAGCTGGACCTGCCCATCAAGGTCCTCCTGGGTAACCCGCCGTACTCCGTCGGCCAGGACAGCGTCAACGACAACAACCAGAACGTGAAGTACGAGGCGCTCGACCGCCGCATCGCTCAGACGTACGTGGCTCGCTCAGCGGTCGGCAACAAGAACAAGCTGTACGACTCTTACATCCGAGCCATCCGCTGGGCCGCCGACCGCCTCGGCGACGAGGGCGTAATCGCGTACGTGTCCAACGGCGGCTACATCGACGGCACGTCCGCGGACGGGCTGCGCAAGTGTCTGGTCGATGAGTTCGACGCGGTGTACTGCTACAACCTGCGGGGCAATCAGCGCACTGCCGGGGAGCAGGCACGCCGCGAAGGCGGAAAGGTCTTCGGCTCAGGTAGCCGCAACACCGTCGCGATTCTTGTGCTGGTCAAGGGCGGCGCGGCGGCCCGGGAACGGGAGGCCGGCCAGGTGCCGGTCGTGCACTACTACGAGGTCGAGGACTATAAGACGCGGGAGGAAAAGCTCGACCTGCTGGCGTCCCAGGATCTGCGCACGGTGCCGTGGCGGACCATTACTCCTGACACCAACGGCGACTGGATCAACCAGCGGGACGAGAGCTATGCAGCGTTCCGGGCCATTGGGGACAAGGACAAGGTCGGCCGGGAACAAGCCGTGTTCCGGGAGTACTCCAGCGGCCTCAATTCCGCCCGCGACGCGTGGGTGTACAACTTCTCCGCCGAGAAGGTCCGCACGAACATGGAGTCGATGATCGGCTTCTACAATCGGCAGGTGCTGGGCTTCAAGAAGCACTGCCAGGACAGGGGCCTGCTCGCGCCGAACGCGAAGGACGCAGAGGCGTGGATCGACATGGACGCGACGCGGATCAGCTGGAACCGCGGGGACAAGACTCGTCTGGCGAAGGGGGAGACCTATCAGTACGCCGTTGAGCGGGTGGTGACGTCGTCGTACCGGCCCTTCACCAAGCAGTGGCTGTACTTCGACTCCAAGCTGAACGACATGACGTATCAGCTGCCTCGGATGTTTCCGGGGGAAGAGGGAGAAAACTTTGGCTTCTACAGCAACGGTGTCAACGCGACCGCCGTCCCAGCGGTCCTCGCGGTCGGTCACGTTCCGAACCTGGATGTGTTCGGCAAGGGCGGTTATTTCTTCCCCCGCTACACCTACCGGGATCTCAAAGCGGACGACGGCCTTCCCTTCGGTGATGGTGAGGTCGGCATCCAGCGGGTCGACAACATCACCGACGCAGCGCTGAAGGGCTATCAGGACGCCTATGGCTCCGGCGTGTCCAAGGACGACATCTTCTACTACACCTACGCGCTCCTGCACTCCTGGCAGTACCGCGACCGCTACGCGTCAGACCTCAAGAAGGCCCTCCCACGTATCCCCATGGTGCAAGACTTCCTCGGATTCGCCGCCGCAGGGCGGGAGCTGGCGGAACTGCACATCGGCTACGAGAACGTGCCTCCGCATCCGGGAGTGGCCGAGGAGTTCAAGGGCAACGTGAGCGGTGTTCCGGCGAGCGAGCTGTTCCGCGTGACCAAGATGAAGTTCGGCAAGGTGGGCAAGGAGACGGACCGTACGCGGATCATTTACAACGGCCGTCTCACACTCACGAACATCCCGGAAGAGGCATACCGATACCAGCTCGGGGCCCGTTCGGCGATCGAGTGGATCATCGACCGCTACCAGGTAAAGAAGGACAAGCCGTCCGAGATCACCAACGACCCTAACGACTGGTCCGCCGACCCGCGTTACATCGTCGACCTGCTCAAGCGCATCGTCACCGTCAGTCTGGAGAGCATGCGGATCGTAGACGGTCTGCCGCCCTTGGAGCTCATCGAAGGCTGAGCTGTCCGGCAACGAGGCCCCGGCGCCAGAGGTTCCCCCTCAGGCGCGGGGGCCTCGTGTTTCAGTCGGCGGCCTCGGTGCGCGCCTTTCGCAGGATCTCGCGGGCATTGCCGGAGACGAATGAACCCATGCCCACCTCGGTGTAGACGAGCCCTTCCTTCTTCAGGCCTACGTTGACTTTCCCAGCCGTGGCGGTGGCGATGCCGAACTCACCCACGAGTTGCTGCACCGATGGGACACGTCCGCCAGGGGGGTAAGTACCGTCTTCGATCCGGCTGCGGATGATGGCGGCCACCTGCCGCCAACGGGGAATGTCGGGTTGGAACTCCATCACCGTTCCATAGTGGGCCTAGCATACCTAGCTTATCGATCTATAGTTCCCCTAGGTTCCTATAGGTTTCTTCCGCTACGGTGGGGCGTAAGAGACCCCGGCGGCGATGGCACTCGCCCCGGGGCACGGCACCAGCTGCTAAGGAGCTGACGCATGTCCGACCTTATCCCTCCCCTCCTTCCTTGGTTGACCTTTAACCTCGCCGCAGTGGGAGTCCTGCTCTCCCTTCTGCACCCACCCCGGCCTGCCCTGGACGTCCCGTGCGCGCGGTTCCTCACCCGCGTGGATGTGCCACCGCGTCCCCGGCGCCGCCCCGAAACGCCACCCCTGGAAAGCGGCGCCTCCCTCCTCGTCCGCCCCTACGGCGTAGCCGCCGAACAAGCTGCTCGGCGGCACGAGTTGCTGCTGGCGGAACTCGGGTTCGACGGGCCCGGTCCCTACGTGATCCACGGGATGGAGGTCGCATGAGCGCGGACGGATTCGAAGCGGCTCGGCCACTGCCCTGGTCCGGCCTCGACGGTAGGCGGGCCTATGTCATCGCAGACCCCGAACGACCCGGGCCGGTCTCGCGCCGCGCCGACGCGTTGGAGAGCGTCCAGTTGGAGATGGCAGGTGTTCTGCTGGGGCACGCTTGGCAACTAGCGGACGAGGCGGGCCCCGAGGAGCTGCGTTACCTCGTGGTCGAGCTGACGCGCACGCTGGCCGAGACCCTGCGTATCGCCTTGCGGGTGAAGCCCTGAAGAAGTGATCTCGCTACGGCCGCACGCGTCCACAGTGTGCGGCCCACCTTTGCCTAAGCCCCCAGCTGACGGTGTACTCGCCCCTCGGCGAGCTCGTCGGACGCCTCCCCGTAGATCTGAGGCGCTTTACCCGGCCTGAGTACACCGCGTCCCATCGGTACGCTCAAGGTGTGAAGGCACGACAAGCGCAGCGTGTGCCTTGGATCGTGAGGGTGTCCGGAGCATCCCGGATGCCGTGTGCGACTGCTGGACGAGACGGGATCTCGTTCCGGGACGCGCACTGGTGGGACGACCTGCGGGCATGGCTGGGCAAGGGGGCGACGGAAAGCCGGGCACCTTCGAGGTGGACGTCGAGGGCGTGCGGTGCTGGAGCGAGGGGGGCCTGGCGGCCGGACTGTCCTCGGGGTGGACCCCGTGCAGGGATGCTCATCGTGACCGCCTCCACAGCCTGTGTGGCCGGGGGCGCGCTCGTGCTGTCGAAGGATCTGCTGCCGCGGGCCGCGAGCGTCACGCTCAAAGCGCTGAGGCTCGTCGTGGCCGTGCGGGAGACCCCGTTGAATCGTGCGCCCGCATGACCTGTCCCGGCTGAACAGGGCCTTCTTCAGCGTCAACGGCTTCATCGGCATCGCCCTGTTCGGGTGCGCGCTGCTGGATCTGCTGGTGCGTGGTCTGACGGTGTGAGCGGCGGCGGCGGTCGGTCCGCCGTCGGTCGGCCCGCCGTCGGCAGCCCCGACAGCGCGGGCTCCAAGCCCATGGCGGCCGGTCACCTGACGACGTGACATTGAGGCAATACATCCCATGACCGTGATGGTAGGGGAGGGACGCCTACGGCTGTCACGCTCAGTGGATTGAATAACCGCAGGTGGAGCGGTCGCATATATAAATTTCTGCCGCAGGTATGGACAGTGGTGTCCCGTCGGCTCTTAAATCCATCCCATGTCCGGAACCTACTGTTCCGCAGGGCCAGCCATCGAGGCGTGACGGCGGGTGGCTGCCGTGACTCCGAACCGACACCACGGCCCGCAGGCCGGGATGGCCACGCACCATGACTGAACCGATCAGCAACCACCGGCCCCGCCAGAGCCGTTCCGGCAGCGCGGCCACCGTCAACACCCGCGCCGTCGCCGCGCCCGCCTCCCACCTCTTACTCGCCGGGATCCGCGGCGACCGTTTCATTCCCCGGCACGGCTGACACGTCGTGCAGCGGGCGCCCGCCTGAGCGCGCCGCCGACCGAGGCCGCACGTCCGGCCCGCGCGCCCGCCACAGCCATGGGACGTCGGCCGCTGCCGACGAGGTGCCCCGGCCATCGCCTGCCTCGCGAGCCCGCTGTCCGCGAGCCCACTGTCCGTTCCCCTCCCCGCACGGCCCGACAAGGAGACGCAGCAATGGGCAGTTCGACCACGCTCGGCGTGCCGACGACGCTCCACGTGCCGAAGGTGAGCATGCGGCGCCGGGCCCGGCGCAGTGTCACCCGGCACTGGACGCTCTACCTGCTGCTGATGGTGCCGCTGGTACACCTGGCGATCTTCAAGTACGTCCCCATGACCAACGCGGTCATCGCCTTCAAGGACTACAACATCATCAGGGGCGTCTGGGGAAGCGACTGGGTGGGCCTGCGCAACTTCCAGCAGATCTTCAGTAATCCGGTCTTTTGGCAGTTGGTGAAGAACACCTTCCTGCTGTCGTTCTACGCGGTGATCGCGTGCTTCCCGGTGCCGGTCGTCCTGGCGCTGGCGCTGAACGAGATCCGTCAGGGGATCTTCAAGCGGACCGTCCAGATGGTGACGTACGCGCCGTACTTCATCTCCACCGTTGTCGTCGTCTCGATGACGATCATGATCCTGTCTCCCCAAACAGGCCTGATCAGCCATGTCACCGGCTTCCTCGGCGTCGGCAGGACGGACCTGCTGGCGGACGCGGACTACTTCCGGCACATCTACGTCTGGTCGGACGTCTGGCAGACCGCGGGGTACTCGGCGGTGATCTACCTGGCCACCCTCTCGGGTGTCGATCCGTCGTTGTACGAGGCGGCGCGCGTCGACGGCGCCACCCGGCTGCAGAAGATCTGGCACGTCGACCTGCCGAGCATCATGCCGACCGCGGTGATCATCCTTGTCCTCGCCGTCGGCAACATCATGACCATCGGCTTCGAGAAGGCCTACCTGCTGCAGAACCCGATGAACCTCAGCGCCTCGGAGATCATCGCCACCTACGTCTACAAGACCGGCCTGCTCAACGCCGACTTCAGCCAGGCGACCGCCATCGGGCTGCTGAACTCGGTGGTCAATCTGGCCCTGCTGGTCTGCGTGAACTTCGTCGCCAAACGACTCACCGGGAGCGGGGTATGGTCATGAGCCGGTCACAGATCACAGCGGTTGCCGGTCCGGAGAGCGATGACCGCCCGGGCTCGGCCGACACCCACCGGCGCCGACGCTCCACGCGTCCGCTCCCGCTCCGACGCTCGGGCGGCCGGCACATCCAGGAGACCCGTACCGACCGGATGTTCCTGTTCTGCACCTACCTGCTGCTGTGCACGTTTCTGGCCGTCGTTCTGCTTCCGCTGCTGAACATCGTCGCCAGTTCCCTCAGCGACCCGATAGCCGTCTCGTCCGGCCGGGTGCTCTTCTGGCCGGTCGACTTCTCCCTGCGCGGCTACGAAGTCGCCCTGAGCGACCCGCAGATCGTCACCGGGTTCCTCAACTCGCTCTTCTACACGGGGGCCGGCACGTTCGTCAGCGTCGTCCTCACGATCGCCCTGTCCTACCCCCTGTCCCGCAAGACCCTGTTCGGCCGTGGTCCGGTCATGGGGGTGGTGGTCTTCACCATGCTGTTCTCCGGCGGCCTGATACCCACCTATCTGGTGGTCCAGGCACTCGGAATGATCAACACCCCCTGGGCGCTGATCGTCCCGCAGGCCATCGGCGTCTGGCAGGTCGTCATCGCCAGCACCTACTTCCGCACCATGATCCCCGACGAGTTGTACGAGGCCGCCCAACTCGACGGATGCGGGGATCTGCGCTTCCTGTGGAAGGTCGCCCTGCCCCTGGCCAAACCGATGATCGCCGTGGTGGCGCTGATGTACGCCATCACCCAGTGGAACTCCTACTTCGACGCCCTGCTCTACCTGAAGGACGCCGACCTCTACCCGATCCAGCTGGTGCTGCGGAACATCCTCATCCTCAACACCACCTCCGGCGGCATGACGGACGCCTCCCAGATGCTGGAACGCCAGCAACTCGCCGACCTGCTCAAGTACTCCCTGATCGTCATCGCGAGCGTGCCCGTCCTGCTCATCTACCCCTTCGTCGCCCGGTACTTCACCAAAGGCATCATGATCGGCGCGATCAAGGGCTGAGCGGTCCGAGCCTCCCCCGCGCTCGCCTCACACCTCCCCGCAATCCCTCCTTCCCCGCACTCGCCTCACACCTCGAGGCCTGCCCCGCCCTCCCCCGCTCGCCTCACCCCCCCGCTTGTCATCCGCTCGTGACCAGAAGGGTTCCTCCCCCATGCCTCGTTCACCTCTCCTCACCAGAGCGGCGGTCGCCGGGACGCTGCTCGGCACCCTGTCGGCCTGCACCGGTGGTTCGTCCGGTAACACCGACCCTTCCGAGCCGCTCCCCACGATCACCGGGAACCCGCCGGTCACCCTCAGCGTCTTCGCGCCCCAGGCCGCGGACCAGAACCTCAAGACCAACCAGTTCACCCAGCTGATCAAGCGGAAGTTCAACATCACCATCAACTGGCAGACGACCACCCAGGACGGCGGCGCGGCCAAGGAGAAGCGCCAGATCTCGCTGGCCAGCGGTGACCTGCCCGACGTGTACCTGCTGATCCCCTGGGTGGACCAGTTCAGCCAGACGGAGCTCCTCAAGCTCTCCGGCCAGGGTGTCATCCAGCCGCTGAACCAGCTGATCGACCAGTACGGCCCCGACATCAAGAAGGCGTTCGCCCAAGTCCCCGCGTACAAGCGGATGGCCACCGCACCCGACGGCAAGGTCTACGGAATGCCTCAGTGGGTGGACTGCTACCACTGCTCGTATCCGTCCAAGCTGTGGACGAACAGCGCGTGGCTGAAGAAGCTGGGGCTGAAGCCGCCGACCACCACGGACGAGTTTCGCGACGTACTGAAAGCCTTCAAGACGAAGGACCCCAACGGCAACGGCAAGGCCGACGAGGTCCCGCTGAGCGGGGACACCGGCGACACGATCATCCCGTACCTGATGAACGCGTTCATCGACACGCCGAACGGCAACTTCACCCCCGCCACTAACCCCACCCTGGCGCTGAACCACGGCAAGGCCGACATCCAGGCGGACAAGCCCGGCTGGCGCGAGGGCCTGCGGTACATCAAGTCGCTCTACGACGAGGGTCTGATCGACAGCAGTGTCTTCACCCAGAACGCGGACGCCCTGCTGAAGCTGGGCGACCACGCGGGCGGGGTGGTTCTGGGCTCGGCCACGGTGATGCACCCCAACATCTTCGTCACCCAGGGACAGAAGGACGGCCGCGACCGGCAGTACGACGCGCTGCCTCCGCTGACCGGCCCGCAGGGCAAGAGCTACGCGACGTACGCCTCGTCGTCGGTGCCCGGAGCGACCTTCGTCGTCACCACCAAGGCCTCACCGAACCAGCAGATCGCGGCGATCAAGATGCTGAACTACATGTTCAGCCAGGAGGGCGAGCTCAACGGCATGTTCGGCCCGAAGGGCTGGGTCAAGCCGGGCCCCGGCGACGTCGCACTCGACGAGAGCCTGAAGACGCAGTACAAGCGGGTCGACTCTCCGCCTCCCAACGGCAACTGGAACGCGCTGGCGCAGTACAACAACACCGCGCAGTTCCGCAACACGCAGGCGGTGGCCAAGGACACCAAGTCGCCCGACGGATACGAGCGGCGGCTCTTCGAAGCCACCAAGCTTTACGAGACCCACGCGGACAAGGCCGAGACGTTCCCCTACGGGGAGGCCTGGATTGATCCGACGCAGGCGAGTGAACTCGCCACCCTCCAGACGAACATCGGCACCTTCGTACAGCAGAGTGCCGTGCAGTTCATCACCGGGAAGAAGTCCCTCGACTCGGACTGGGACTCGTACCTCAAGAACCTCGACCAGCTCGGGCTGAAGCGCTTCCTGCAGATCTACCAGCAGGCATACGACAAGACGCACTGATCTCACCAAGGACAGGAAAGCGATGCACTCCCCACACCCCCCGGCGGGCGACCCGACCTCCCCCACGACGGCCCTGGTCGCGCCGCCCGACCGCGGGATCCATGACACTGCTCCCGCCGATGCGTGGACCGACGGCTTTCTCACCGGCAACGGCGAGTACGGGGCGGTGGTGTACGGGGACCCGGCGCTGGAGAAGATCGTCCTCGACCACCACCGCCTCGTCCTGCCGAACGGCACCCGCGACCTCACCCCTCCGGTGCTCGCCGACCGGCTGGAAGCGGTGCGGGACAAGGCGCTGGCCGGTGACCACGCCGGAGCGAGCCGGGACTTCGCCGCCGGGTGGGAGCTGCGCTGGACCCAGACGTACCACCCCGCCTACGAGCTGCGGATCGCCACCACGCAGGACCCCGCCGCCGACCGGAACGACCGCAACGACCGGTACCAGGGGTACGACCGGTACACACGGGTCACCGACTTCCGCACGGGTGAGGTCACCTCCGCCTGGACGGACGGGCACGGCGCCTGGTCCCGGCGGGTCTTCGTCTCGCGCGCCGACCGGGTCGTCGTCCACGAACTGCTGCCGGCCCCGGGCCGTACCGTCGACGTCACCCTGGGCGTGCACACCGCGCTCGACGACACCGCGACCGACCACGGCGAGGGCGACAGCCTGCACACCCGCATGACGTTCACCACCCTGGCCGACGCCGGTGAGGGCTCCGGGTGGCTGAACCTGCGCGGCACCTACCCCGAGGGACTGGGCGCCCACGGCTACGAGGGCGTCACCCGCGTCGTGCCGACCGGCGGCACCCTCGCCGTCCACGGCTCGACCCTCGTCGTCCAAGGGGCGGCCAGGCTCACCCTCCTGACCCGACTGGACAGGTACGAGACGCCGACCGCCTGGGACGCCAGGCCCCTGCACGTGGGCCTGGCCACCCTGGAAGCCGACTACGGGGTCCTGCTCGCCCGGCACACGAAGATCCACTCGGAGCTGTACGACCGCTCCCGCCTCGACCTGCACGTCCCCGAGGCCGACCGCCGACTGTCCACCACCGAGCTGATCGCCCGTCAGAACGCCGACCGCGGCGTCATCGACCCCGCGCTCCTGGAGCGGCTCTACGACTGCGGCCGTTACCTCTTCCTCAGTTCCAGCGGCATCCTGCCGCCCCGCCTGACCGGTATCTGGACGGGCGCGTGGACCGCCGCCTGGGCCGGTGACTTCACCACCGACGCCAACGTCAACCTCCAGGTCGCCGGCGGCAACATCCTCGACCTCACCGAGGCCATGGAGGGCTACTTCGACCTGATCCTCGGTCAACTGGACCACTGGCGCACCAACGCCAGGAACCTCTACGGCGCCCGCGGCTTCCTCGCTCCCTCCCGTACCGACGGCGAGTACGGCCACATGCTGCACTTCAACGGCGGCGACTTCCCCGGCCACTGCTGGACCGGGGGCGCCGACTGGCTGCTCCTCCCGCTCCTGGAGTACTACGAGGTCACCGGCGACCAGGTGTTCCTGCGGGACAGGCTCGGCCCCGCGTTGATGGAACTGGCCCTGTTCTACGAGGACTTCCTCACCCGCAGGGACACCCACGGCAAGGCGGTCTTCGTGCCGTCCTTCTCCATGGAGAACGCCCCGGGCAGCACGGGCGAGCCCCTGTCCGTCAACGCCACCGGCGACATCGCGGCCGGCCGGCACGCCCTCCGGGCCGCCGTCGACGCCGCGGGCGTCCTCGGCGTCGAACAGGGCAGCGGTGAGGGCGTCGAACGCTGGACGGCACTGCTCGACAGGATCCCCGACTACCGGATCAACGAGGACGGCGCGCTCGCCGAATGGTCCTGGCCCGGCCTGAGCGACCACTACGACCACCGTCACATCCAGCACCTGTACGCGGTCTGGCCCCTGCACGAGGTCACCCCGGAGGACCGTCCCGACCTCGTGCCACCGGCACTCAAGGCGCTCGAACTGCGCGGCGACCAGAACCTCTCCGCACACGGCAGCCTCCATCGCGCCCTGGCCGCCGCCCGCCTCAAGAGCGGCGCCGGGGTGTACGACAACCTCCGGAAGATCATCGGCAGTGACATGCTCTTCCGGTCGCTGATGACCTCCCACAATCCCGGACGGCACATCTACAACGCGGACGCGGCGAACGCCCTGCCCGCCGTCCTGGCCGAGGCTCTGCTGCACACCAGGCCGGGCGTGGTGGAACTCCTTCCCGCACTGCCCGAGCAGTGGGACAAGGGCACGATCACCGGCCTGCGGGGCCGGGGCGGAATCCGCGTGCACAGCCTGGACTGGGACCTGTCGGACGGCCTCACGACGGTGACCGTCACCTCGGACCGGACCCAGGACATCACGCTGATCAGCCGCCGCGGCATCACGGCCGTCACCACCACCGCACAGGTCCGCCCCTCCACACTGGGCCCGCACGCCCGGAACGTCTCGTTCCCCGCCGGGGAACCCACCCGGATCGCGCTCTCCTTGCCGGCGGTCTGACGCACCCCGGACGTACCCGCGCCGGTGGCCTGTGCGGGCCGCGCCGGGGCGCCGAGGGGCGCATCCTCTCGAACCTGACCGGCCGGTCCTGAGTACGTCAGCGCACGCCGGTACGCTCGGGGTGTGAACGCAGGAGAAACGCAGCGCGTGCCTTGGATCGTGGGGGTCTCCGGGGCGTCCGGTACGCCGTATGCCGCCGCGGTCCTGCGCGCGTTGCTGGACGCGGGGGAGTGCGTCGACCTGGTCGTCAGCCGGGCCTCGCGGCTCACCCTGCTCGACGAGACCGGTATCGCCTTCCGGGACGCGCACTGGCAGGACGACCTGCGGGAATGGCTGGCCCGGGGGGCCGACGGCAAGCCCGACAGCTTCCGGGCGGACATCGACGGGGTGCGGTACTGGAGTGCCGGGGACCTGGCGGCCGGGCCGTCCTCGGGGTCGTACCCCTCGAAGGGGATGCTGATCGTGCCCGCGTCGACGGCGTGTGTCGCGGGTGTCGCGCTGGGGTTGTCCAAGGACCTGCTCCAGCGGGCCGCGAGCGTGACCCTGAAGGAGCGCCGCCCACTGGTCGTGGCCGTACGGGAGGCTCCCCTGGGTGGGCAGACACTGCGGCACCTGGTCGCCCTGGACGACGCCGGCGCGAGCGTGGTGCCCGCCTCGCCGGGCTTCTACGCGGGCGCCACCCACATCCAGGACCTGGTGGACTTCGTCGCCGGGCGGGTCCTCGACGCGGCGGGCGTCAAGCACCGCCTCTACCGCCGCTGGAAGGGCGAACTCGGCGGGGGTGGCGCAACCCGTGCGACCTGAGCGCCGTCTGAGCAAGTCGCAGTACCTGACATCACCCAAGAACTTTCAGCGGAAGGCTTCGATCGCATGGACGCCGTGGACAGGCAGCTCATCCAGGCCCTGAGAGAGAACGGCCGGGCCTCCTACGCGGAGCTGGGGCGCCTCGTCGGCCTGTCGGGACCCAGCGTCACCGACCGCATCAACCGGCTGGAGGCGGCCGGTGTCATCACCGGTTACCGCGCCACCGTCGACTCCGCCTCGCTCGGGCTGGGCGTCATCGCGCTGATCGGCATCTCGCTCTCCGACGCCGCCGACCACGAGGACGTGGCCGCCCGGCTGAAGGACCTCGGCGAGATCGAGGACTGCTGGTTCATCGCGGGCGACGACTCGTTCATGCTCAAGGTGCGGGCGACGGACGTGGACGGACTGGAGAAGATCATCCGCCGGCTGTCGGGGACCAAGGGCGTGTCCCGGACCCGCACCACGGTCGTGCTCTCCACGAAGTGGGAGAACAGGGTCGGGGAGCTGCCCGAGGAGGAGTAGGCAGCGTTCGGTGTCGTCCGGGGCCGGATCCCGCCCGAGGGGCGGGGGCGTACGGTTGTCGGATTCGTCTTGGAAAGGTTGTGGGCATGGATCTCGGGCTCAAGCGCGAGCTGGAGGAGAAGGTAAGGGCCGGTGAGCGGCTGACCCGTGAGGACGGCATCGCGCTGTACGAGTCGGACGACCTGGCCTGGCTCGGGGGACTCGCGCACGAGGTGCGGACGCGTAAGAACGGTGACGTCGTCCACTTCAACGTCAACCGTCACCTCAACATGACCAACGTGTGCACCGCGTCCTGTGCCTACTGCTCCTTCCAGCGCAAGCCGGGCGAGAAGGACGCGTACACGATGCGCATCGAGGAGGCGGTGAAGCTCGCGCAGGCGATGGAGGGCGAGAACCTCACCGAGCTGCACATCGTCAACGGGCTGCACCCGAGCCTGCCGTGGCGCTACTACCCGCGGTCGCTGAGCGAGCTGAAGAAGGCGCTGCCGAACGTCTCCCTCAAGGCCTTCACGGCCACCGAGATCCACCACTTCGAGACCATCTCCGGGCTCGGCGCGAGTGAGATCCTCGACGAGCTCATCGACGCCGGTCTGGAGTCGTTGACCGGCGGCGGCGCCGAGATCTTCGACTGGGAGGTCCGCCAGCACATCGTCGACCACGACACCCACTGGGAGGACTGGTCGCGCATCCACCGGCTGGCGCACGAGAAGGGGCTGAAGACCCCGTGCACCATGCTCTACGGCCACATCGAGGAGCCCCGCCACCGGGTGGACCACGTGCTGCGGCTGCGTGAACTCCAGGACGAGACGAACGGTTTCCAGGTCTTCATCCCCCTCCGCTACCAGCACGACTTCGTGGACATGAAGGACGGCAAGGTCCGCAACCGGCTCCAGGCGCGGACCCAGATGGCGACCGGCGCGGAGGCCCTCAAGACCTTCGCCGTGTCCCGGCTGTTGTTCGACAACATCCCGCACGTCAAGGTCTTCTGGGTGATGCACGGCGTCCAGACGGCCCAGCTGGCCCTCCAGCACGGCGCCGACGACATGGACGGCTCGGTCGTCGAGTACAAGATCACCCACGACGCCGACAACTACGGCACCCCGAACAAGCTCACCCGCGAGGACCTCCTCGACCTCATCCGCGACGCGGGCTTCCGCCCCGTCGAGCGGAACACGCGATACGAGATCCTCCGCGAGTACGAGGGCCCCGACCCGGCCCGTCGGGAGGCACCGCAGCCGATGCGAGTCTGAGCCCGTTCCCGCCCGCGGGCGCGTGGGTGGCTGTTCGCGCAGTTCCCCGCGCCCCTGGGACGGACGTCTGAGGTCCCCTGCAAGCTGAGCCGAGCATGCCCACCTAGGGGCGCGGGGAACTGCGCGGCCGGCCCCCACTCACCCGCACCCGGCATGGGCCCCACGGGTCTGAGTCCGGTCTCGTCCGCGGGCGCGTGGGTGGCTGTTCGCGCAGTTCCCCGCGCCCCTGGGACGGGCATCTGAGGTCCCCTGCAAGCTGAGCCGAGTATGCCCACCTAGGGGCGCGGGGAACTGCGCGACCGGCCCCCACTCACCCGCACCCGGCATGGGCCCCACGGGTCTGAGGCCGTTTCTGAGGTCCCCTGCAAACTGAGCCGTGTATGCCCACCTAGGGGCGCGGGGAACTGCGCGGCCGGCCCCCACTCACCCGCACCCGGCATGGGCCCCACGGGTCTGAGGCCGTTTCTGAGGTCCCCTGCAAGCTGAGCCGTGTATGCCCACCTAGGGGCGCGGGGATCTGCGCGACCGGCCCCCACACACCCGCACCCGGCATGGGTCCGAACCCACCCGGCGGGTACTCGGCCCGCATGCCTCCCGAGGACGCATACACGGCGGAGCCCTTCGTGCCGGACCGCGGCGGTCTCACGGCCCTGCGCCGCGCCGCCGCGGACTGCCGGGGCTGCCCTCTGCACCGGGACGCCACCCAGACCGTGTTCGGTGCCGGAAAGGCGGACGCCCGCGTCATGCTCGTGGGCGAGCAGCCCGGTGACCAGGAGGACCGCCAGGGCAAACCCTTCGTCGGCCCCGCCGGCAAGCTCCTGGACCGCGCCCTGGAAGAGGCGGGCATCGAGCCCGCGGACACCTACGTCACCAACGCCGTCAAGCACTTCAAGTTCACCCAGGCGGAGCCGCGCAAGCGCCGGATACACCGCGCGCCGACGCTGCGGGAGATGACGGCGTGCGCCCCGTGGCTAGCCGCCGAGCTGGCTCTCGTCGAACCGGAGCTGATCGTGGTGCTGGGAGCCACCGCAGGCAAGGCCCTGTTGGGGTCGTCGTTCCGGGTCACACAGGTGCGCGGGACCGTTCTGGAGGAGGAGCTCCACGGTCGCCCGGAGCGGCTGGTGCCGACCGTGCACCCGTCGTCGGTGCTGCGGTCGGACGACCGGGAGGCCGCGTACCGGGGACTGGTCGCCGACCTGACGGTGGCGGCGCAGGCGCTGGGGTGACGTACGCGACGTCGATACGCCCTTGAGGAGACCCTCGCGTAATAACTACTCTCCCCTCATGCCCCTTACCTTCACCCTCGACCCGGCCGTCACCCCCGCCCTGCGCGACGGCCTCCTCGACCTGTGGACGGACGTCACCAACGCGGGCGGTGCCGTCGGTTTCGTGGCACCGGTGAGCCGGGAGACGATCAGGCCCGAACTGGTGAAGCACTTCGTCGGGATGGCCGAGGGATGCACCCGGCTGCTCGTCGGGTACGACGAGGAGGGGCAGGTCGCCGCGGCCTCCTTCCTCACCTTCAACACGCACCGGCTGATGACGCACTGGCTGTGGCTCTACACGGTCATGGTCCACCCCCGGCACCAGGGCAAGGGGTACGGCCGGGACCTGCTGGCCGCCGCCGCGGACGCGGCCCGCACCCTCGACGGCATCGAGGCGATCCGGCTCACCTGCCGCGGCGGTCTCGGCCTTGAGCGGTTCTACGAGTCCTGCGGCTACAAGGAGGTCGGCCGGATCCCCGACGCGATTCGCGTCGCCCCCGGCGACGACCGCGACGACGTGATCATGCTGCTTCCGCTGCACTGACCGGCCTGACCTGACCCGACCGGACCCGGTCCACCCCCCTCGTAGATCCGAACGTGGGCGTGCTTCACTGGGCAGTGCCCCTTTTTGGAATCGGAAGAGTGGATTGAGATGCTCCGCTACACGCTGATGCGCCTCGGGATCTTCGTGGGCTGCCTCGTGGTCGTCTGGGGCCTCGTCTACTCCGGTGCCGCCCCGCGTGGCCTCGGCGCCTCCAACGGCATGTGGGTCATCCTGTTGGCCCTGGTGATCTCCGCCCCGATCAGCTTCGTGGTGCTCCGCAAGGAACGCGACCGCGCCTCGATCCAGGTCGTGCGGAAGGTGGACCGTGTGAAGGCCAACCTGGAGGCGAACCGCAGCCAGGAGGACACCGTCGACGACACGGCGCGGGCCCAGAGCCAGACTTCCTGACCTGACTGCGAGTGGTCGGCACCCAACTACTCTGTGCGCATGGGTGCCGTGAAGAGCAAGCGGATGCCGCGGGCGGTCCGTGAGCAGCAGATGCTGGACGCCGCCGTACGGACCTTCGGGCAGCGCGGGTACATGGCCGCCTCGATGGACGAGATCGCCGAACTGGCGGGCGTGTCCAAGCCGTTGGTGTACCTGTACCTGAACTCGAAGGAAGACCTCTTCACCGCCTGCATCCGGCGTGAGGCGCGGGCGCTCACCGAGGCGGTGCGGGCCGCGGTCGGGCCCGGTCTGCCGGCCGACCGTCAACTCTGGGACGGGCTGCGGGCGTTCTTCGGGCACACCGCGCAGAACCCGGACGGCTGGTCGGTCCTGCACCTCCAGGCCCGCACCCACGGCGAGCCGTTCGCCGCCGAGGTCACCGCGATGCGGGCGGAACTGGTCGCGTTCGTGACCCAGTTGATCGTCGTCGCGGCCCGGTCCGCCCACCGCGACCCCGATCTGCCGGAGCGGGAGGTCGCCGGTCTGGCCGAGTCCCTGGTCGGAGCCGCCGAGTCGCTGGCCGACTGGGCCAACGCGACGGACGGTGTCACCGCCCGGCAGGCCGCGGCGACCCTGATGAACTTCGCGTGGGCCGGCCTGGGCGACCTGATGGAAGGGCGCCCCTGGTCACCGCCCGACTCCGCTCACGAGACCAGCGGGTAGACGCCACCGGTCACATGGGTACGGCCGTCCGCGCCGCGCAGTTCGAAGAGCCCGTCCCCGGCCGCGTACGTGACCGTCCCCGGCAGTGGCACCGGCGCCCGGAAGTCGGCCCGCATCACGGCTGCGGCCGGGGTGCCGTGCGCGGCCAGACAGCGGGCCACCGTCCACATGCCGTGCGCGATGGCCCCGCGGAAGCCGAACAGCCGGGCGGTGAGCGGGTACAGGTGGATCGGGTTGCGGTCCCCGGAGACCGCGCCGTACCGCCGCCCCACGTCCCCGGCGAGCTGCCACTCGGCGATGGTGGGCAGGGGGGCCCGCTGTTCGGCTATGGAGGTCACAGCGGCCACGGATGCCGTGGATTCCGGCAGGACGTCCGTGCGGTGCCGGGCCAGATACGTACTCCGCGACTCCCACACCACCTCGTCTCCCGCCGCTCCGACGCCCCCCGTCCGCCCCACGTCCGCCACCCGTACCTCGGTCACCACCGCGGCCTCGGTGCCCCGCCGGTGCGGGACCACCTCGTCGACGTACACCGTGATCCGGTACTCCCCGGTCGCGGTCATCGCCCGCCGCTGGGTGATCTCGACGGACGTGTGGACGAGCCCGAGCAGCGGCAGCGGGAAGTCCCGGCCGCTCATCAACCGCATGGCCAGCGGGAAGCCCAGGACGTGCGGATACGTCGGCGGCAGCGCGTCGTCCCCGGTCGGGAACCCGCACACCCGCTCGTAGGCGGCCAGCCGCGCCAGGTCCACGCGCAGACCGGGCAGCGCCAGCCGGGTGCGGGGGAAGCCCGCGTCCGGGCGGGGCCGTTTGAACGGGGACAGCAGGGCGCCACGGGCGAGCAGGGGCGCCAGGGAGGGGGAGCCGGTCAGGACGGTCAGGTGGCGGTCGACCATGTCATCTCCCAGCTGCGGTCACTGCCCTTACCCGCCTTCTTACTCCGGAGTAAGGTTACTTCCGGTAAGCCTAAGTCAAAGGTGCGGAACGGGTCGATATGAGCCCGTCGGGGCAGCCGGCGTCACGGTGATCCAGGTGCGCGCCCGGCGACCGTCCTGACCAGGGCGGACGCGAATCTTCCGCACGTAACCTCCGAGGTTGCACATGCCCGGCTCTGAAACACCCCCGAACCCGCACCAACCTTCCACGAGAGCCCCGTACGATCACCGCCTAACCCCCGGTAACCCGGCACTGCCACCAAGGGGTCGCTGCGTGATGACCTCATCGGGTGCGCACCGTATACAAGGACCACTAAGTCGCAACAGCCGGTGAACGTCCCGGTACGTACCGCACGTACCACTTGCAGCAGAGTGGAACCGAGCTGCACGCCTCAGGAGCTGCCCCATGTCCCTCTCCTACCTGTCCGGCCACGACTACGACGGCGCGCCCGTTCTGGTCGCACCGGAGATCCGGCGACTGGACGGTGAGGTCCGGGAGGTGTCCGTGCCGGCGATCGCCCCGCCGGTCACCCACGGCTCCCTGGCGGACCTGCCCTTCGACAACGCCGACGCGGCTCCCGAGCACCGGGTGCTCAGCCGCCGCACGGGGGACGGGAGCTGGGAGCATGTGACGGCCGCCCAGTTCGCCGAGCAGGTACTGGCGTTGGCGAAGGGCATGATCGCGGAGGGGCTGATGCCCGGCGACCGGATCGCCGTCATGGCCCGGACGATCTACGAGTGGACGCTCCTCGACTTCGCCGCGTGGGCCGCCGGTCTGGTCACCGTGCCGATCTACCCCACCTCCTCCGTCTTCCAGACCCGCTGGATCCTCCAGGACTCCGGTGCGGTGGCCCTGGTGACGGAGCACGCGTCCCAGGCGGCGGCGCTGGGCCCGGAGCTCAACCGGCTGCCCGACCTGAGTCACATGTGGGTCATCGAGAAGGGGCACCTGGAGCGGGTGGCGGAGCTCGGCGGGCCGGTCCCCGACCAGGAAGTCACCGTACGGCGGGGGATGCTGGGCCCGGGCACCCTCGCCACCGTCGTCTACACCTCCGGCACGACCGGCCGCCCCAAGGGCTGTGTGCTGACGCACGGCAACTTCCTCGCCGAGGTCGACAACGCGATCGAACTGCTCCACCCCGTCTTCCGGTCGACGTCCTCCGAGGAACTGGCCACCCTCCTCTTCCTCCCCATGTCCCACGTCTTCGGCCGCATGGTGGCGATCGCGTGCGTCCGGGCCCGGGTACGGCTGGGGCACGCGCCGAGCCTGAACGCGGAGGACCTGGTGGCCGAGCTCGGCGCCTTCAGACCGACGTTCCTGCTGTGTATCCCGTACATGCTGGAGAAGGTCTTCAACAGCGCCCGGGCCAAGGCGGAGACCGGCGGCAAGGCGACCGCCTTCGACCGCGCGGTGAACGTCGCCGTCCGCTACGGCGAGGCGATGGAGGCCCGCCTGGCCGGCACCGGCTCCGGGCCGAGCACCGCCCTGAAGGCCTCCCGCACCTTCTACGACTCGCTCATCTACCGCCGGATCCGCAACGCCATGGGCGGCAGGGTCCGCCACATCATCAGCGGCGGCTCACCACTCGGCCGCCGGCTCGCCGCGTTCTACGCGGGCGCGGGCATGGAGATCATCGAGGGCTACGGCCTGACCGAGTCGACCGGCGCGGCCACGGTCACCCCGCCGCTCAAGCCCCGCCTGGACACGGTCGGCTGGCCGCTGCCCGGCACCAAAGTCCGGATCGCGGCGGACGGCGAGATCCTGCTCAGCGGGGAGCACGTGTTCCGCGGCTACTGGGACCCGCACGGCGGCGGAGTGATCCCCGCGTCCACCGACGGCTGGTTCCCCACCGGCGACATCGGCCGTCTCGACGACGAGGGGTACCTCACGATCACCGGCCGCAAGAAGGAGATCCTGATCACCGCGGGCGGCAAGAACGTGGCCCCCGCCCCGCTGGAGAACTGGCTGCGCTCCCACCCCCTGATCTCCCAGTGCATCGTCCTGGGCGACCGCCGCCCCTACATCTCCGCGCTGATCACCCTGGACATGGCCGGTGTCTCCCACTGGCGCCGGATGAACGGCAAGCACCCGGTCCCGGCGCAGCTCCTGGTCACCGACGACGAACTGCGCCAGATCCTCCAGCGGGCGGTCGACGAGGCCAACAAGCTCGTCTCCCGCCCGGAGTCCATCCGCCGGTTCACGATCCTGCCCACCGACTTCTCCGAGGAGTCCGGCCATCTGACGCCGTCGATGAAACTGCGGCGGGAGACGGTGCTGAAGGATTTCGCGCAGGAGGTGGAGGGGCTCTACGAGCGGTGAGCCGGGGCGCGCTCCCGGCACCCGCCGGGGGCCGGTTGGTCCACCAAAGGGCAGGAGCCCCGTCGCCTTGCGGCGCGGGGCTCCTTGGGTACTGCTGTCGGTTCCGGATCAGAGCTTTGGGCTCATGAACTCAGACAGGGGTGACGTTCTCCGCCTGCGGGCCCTTCGGGCCCTGCGTGACGTCGAAGGAAACCTGCTGGTTCTCCTCCAGCGAACGGAAACCGCTCGCGTTGATCGCGGAGTAGTGGACGAAGACGTCGGGGCCGCCGCCTTCCTGGGCGATGAATCCAAAGCCCTTTTCGGCGTTGAACCACTTCACGGTTCCGGTAGCCATAAGCCCTCCTTGGGCCCAAAGGGTTGCCCTGCTCCAGAACCCTGCAAGTGTGAAAACAAAAATGCCGCACAACTGCATACGTCTGAAAACGACTGGAGCCCGCGGTCACATGCTCCGCAGGCTCTGTACTGCAAGGGAAACCAAACTGCAACTTGCGGCGAGCCTAGCACGCGGGCAGCCGAAAGCAATAGAGGCCAAGATCACGTCACCCGGATGTTTGAAGATCGTTTGGAGGTTGACCCCGGGGGTGGAGTCCGGAGCCTACTCCTGTGGGTCTAGTCTCGCGATGTGGACATTGCTCGCAACCGGCCGCGCGTCGGCCACATCCAGTTCCTCAACTGCCTTCCCCTCTACTGGGGCCTCGCGAGAACCGGCACGCTGCTCGACTTCGAGCTGACCAAGGACACCCCGGAGAAGCTCAGCGAGCAGTTGGTGCGGGGGGACCTCGACATCGGTCCCATCACCCTCGTCGAGTTCCTCAGGAACGCGGACGACCTGGTCGCCTTCCCGGACATCGCCGTGGGGTGCGACGGCCCGGTGATGTCCTGCGTGATCGTCTCGAAGGTTCCGCTGGACGAGCTGGACGGCGCCCGGGTCGCCCTCGGCTCCACCTCGCGCACCTCCGTCCGGCTCGCCCAGCTGCTGCTGGCCGACCGGTTCGGCGTAGAGCCCGAGTACTACACGTGCCCGCCCGACCTCAGCCTGATGATGCAGGAGGCCGAGGCCGCCGTGCTCATCGGAGACGCGGCGCTGCGGGCCCTCCTGCTCGACGGGCCGAAGTTCGGGCTGGAGGTGCACGACCTGGGCGCGCTGTGGAAGGAGTGGACCGGGCTGCCGTTCGTCTTCGCCGTGTGGGCGGCCCGCCGCGACTACCTGGAGCGCGAGCCCGTCATCACCCGCAAGGTCCACGAGGCCTTCCTCGACTCCCGCAACCTCTCCCTTGAGGAGGTCGGCAAGGTCGCCGAACAGGCGGCCCGCTGGGAGGCCTTCGACGAGCAGGTCCTGGAGCGGTACTTCACCACCCTCGACTTCCGCTTCGGCGGCCCCCAGCTGGAGGCGGTCGCGGAGTTCGCCCGCCGAGTCGGCCCCACCACCGGCTTCCCGGCGGACGTGAAGGTCGATCTGCTGGAGCACTGATCCCGGGTGGTGGCCGTGGCGGTGGGATGATCGGCCGATGACCGGCTTGCTGATCGCCGTCGCGGCGCTGTGGGGTGCGGCCGCCGGAGCGCTGGTGCCGCGCGCCGCGTACCGCTTCTCCGTTCCGGAGGAGGAGGACTGGCGGGAGCGGTGCCCCGGCGGGCATCCGTTCGGCGGGCCGGCCGGCGGGTGGCTCGGCCGGGCGCGGTGCGGGCGGTGCACCCCGCCAGGCCCGTACGGCCCCAGCACCCCTGTCGTCTGTCTCGTCACCGCCCTCCTGTGCGCGGGTCTCGCCGCCGCCACCGACACCCGGCCCGACCTCGTCGTCTGGCTGCTGTCGGTGCCCGTGTGGGTCCTGCTGGCCCTCGTCGACCTGCGGGTGCGGCGGCTGCCCGACGTGCTGACCCTGCCGCTCGCCGCCGCGACCCTCGCCCTCCTCGGGGTGGTCACCGCGGTGCCCGAGCACGCCGGGCACTGGCCGACCGCCGCGCTGGGCGCCCTCGCGCTCGGCGCCGGATACCTCGTGCTGTGGCTCGTCAACCCCGGCGGCATGGGCTTCGGCGATGTGAAGCTGGCGCTCGGGGCGGGCGCCGCGCTGGGCTGGTACGGCTGGGGGACCGTGCTGCTCGGCACGTTCGCCGGGTTCCTGCTCGGGGCGCTGTACGGCGGTGCCATCGTCGTCGCGAGGCGCGCGGGGCGCAAGACGGCGATCCCGTTCGGGCCGTTCCTGATCGCGGGGGCCTACCTCGGGCTGCTGATCGGCGCGTACGCGGCCTGAGGTCGGCCCCGCGAAGGGCCTGACGTAGGCTGGTTCGGTCCGTCCACCCGCCTCCTGCTGCTTTCCGACGCGCGCTTCGCGCGCACCCCTCAATCCTTGACGAAAGGGACGCCCGGTGACCGAGAAGGCCGACCTCCAGTCCGTCCTCGACCGTGCCGCCGAGGGTGGGCGGATCACCCCGGAGGAGGCGCTCGACCTCTACCGCGACGCCCCGCTGCACGCGCTCGGCGCCGCCGCCGACGCCGTACGCCGCCGCAGGTACGCGGGCACCGAGCACATCGCCACGTACATCATCGAACGCAACATCAACTACACCAACGTGTGCGTCACGGCGTGCAAGTTCTGCGCCTTCTACGCGGCCCCGAAGGACACCGCCAAGGGCTGGACCCGCGACCTGGACGACATCCTGCGCCGGTGCCAGGAGACCGTCGAACTCGGCGGGACGCAGATCATGTTCCAGGGCGGCCACCACCCGGACTACGGCGTCGAGTACTACGAGAAGCACTTCTCCGCCATCAAGCAGGCCTTCCCGCAGCTGGTCATCCACAGCCTGGGGGCCAGCGAGGTCGAGCACATGGCCCGGATCTCCGCGGTGTCGGTCGAGGAGGCCATCACCCGGATCCACGAGGCCGGTCTCGACTCCTTCGCCGGTGCCGGCGCGGAACTCCTCCCGGAGCGGCCCCGCAAGGCCATCGCCCCGCTCAAGGAGTCCGGCGAGCGCTGGCTGGAGATCATGGAGACCGCGCACCGGCTGGGTGTGGAGTCCACCTCCACCATGCTCATGGGCACGGGTGAGACCAACGCGGAGCGCATCGAGCACCTGCGGATGATCCGGGACGTGCAGGACCGCACCGGCGGCTTCCGCGCCTTCATCCCGTACACCTACCAGCCCGAGAACAACCACCTGAAGGGCCGCACCCAGGCCACGCTCTTCGAGTACCTGCGGATGATCGCCATCGCGCGGCTGTTCATGGACAACATCGCCCACATCCAGGGCTCGTGGCTGACCACCGGCAAGGAGGTCGGCCAGCTGTCGCTGCACTACGGCGCGGACGACCTCGGTTCGATCATGCTGGAGGAGAACGTCGTCTCCTCCGCCGGCGCCAAGCACCGCTCCAACCGGATGGAGATCATCGACCTCATCCGCAAGGCGGGACGCGTCCCGGCCCAGCGGGCGACGACGTACGAGCACCTCGTCGTCCACGACGACCCGGCGAACGACCCGGTCGACGAGCGGGTGATGTCGCACATCTCGTCCACGGCGATCGAGGGCGGCACGGCTCACCCCGAGCTGAAGCTGCTCTCCTCCAACTGAGCTGATCCGAGCACGGGGTGGAGACCATTCACGCGGCGGACGAGGTCCGGTGGACCTGGGACGGCACGGAGCCGGTCAAGGACGGTGCCGTGGCGGTCGAGGGCTCCCGGGTCGCCGCCGTGGGGACGCTCGCGGAGGTGCGGGAGCGGTTTCCGGGCGCTCGGGTGCGGCGCTGGCCCGGGGTGCTCGGACCGGCGCGCGTTCATGAGGGCCCGCTCCCCGATGCCCCGTCGCCACGCGAACGCGTCCACGCCGTGCTGAAAGCCGGTGCGGTGACGGTCCTGGAGGAGTACGTCGACTCGCCGGAACTCCGCGCCGCGGCCGACCGGAACGACCTCGTCGTACTCCCGCGCACCCGCCCGGCGGCGATCAGGAAGGCCGACCGCGCCGACCTGGCGGTCTTCGACGAGACCGGCGCGTGCGTCGCGACGGTGTGCGCGGGACGGCTGGTGCACAGGCGTCGGTGACGTACCGACGGTGGCGCAACCGGCCCTAGCCCGCGAACGCCTTCGCGAACGCGCCCGAACCCTGTTCCACCCCGCTGCAGTTGGTCCTGGCGTCGTCGTCCCCGGTCTTTCCCTCCGCGCACTGCTGGTCGCGGAAGGTCGACCACATGGACACCCACGCGATCTCGTTCTCGGCGGCGAACGTCCGCACCTGGGCCGCGTCGGCCAGGGTGAAGGTCTCACCGTCGACATCGTTGACGCCGATCATCGACGTGAGCGCCATGCCCCGCCAGGCGGCCGCGGACGCCAGCCCGAACACCTTCATCAGCTGGGTGTGGGAGGCCTTGGCGGAGGTGAGCGCGTAGTCGCCCATGTCGCCGTCGTACGACTCGCCGTAGTTCATCGTCATGAGGTTGACGGTGGAGACCTGCACGTCTTGCTCGTTGGCCGACTCCAGCAGCGCCAGGCTGTCCGCGTCGAGACCGGACGGCATCACCGGCAGCGTGAAGGAGACGTCGAGGTCGGCGCGGTCCCGTTGCAGGAGGGCGATCGCCTCCGAGCGACGGTCCACCGAGTCGGCGTCGGCCAGTTCGTCGCCCTCGATGTCGAAGTCGGCCCGGGTGGAGCCGGCCGCGTCCAGCGCCTCGCCGTACGCCTCGGCCAGCTTCGCCGCGCTGTCGCAGGTCGCCGCGAGTTCGTCGCCGGAGGCCCCGCCGAAGGAGACCCGCACGGTGGCACCGTCCTCCTTCAGGCGCGCGATCCGGGACTTCACCGCGGAGGAGCCGACGGCGTCGTCGTCGTTCCACTTCGGCGTGCAGCCACTGCCGTCGGAGATCACGAAGGCCAGGTTGTACGTCTCGGGGGAGCCCGTGGAGTCGAGGTCGGAGGCGTCCGTCGCGCTGACGTAGGGGGCGTAGGCGGTGGCCGTCGACGCCTCCTCGCTCGGCGGAGCGCTCGCGGTCGGGGCCGTGCTCGTCTGTGATGGGGCGTCGGGTGCCGCGTCCGAGGTGCCGTCGGACTCCGCGGAGCATCCCGCGGTGGTCAGCGCGAACAGGCAGGTGAGCCCGGCCGCCGGCTTCAGGAGACTCCGCATTGCGTATCCACCCGCTCTCGTTGCTTCTGTCTCAGGACGGAAACGAAGAGCGCTTCCGAAGTGGAAATGTCTCACACCCGACCGGGCTCCGCGGGAACAGCAAACACACGGGCACTTCATGGGCAGACATGGTCAAAAGGTGCGCCTCGGGCGTGCGATCCGGGCATTCAACTCCTTTCTCTCCGTGCGGAGTTGCGCAGGCTTTCTGGGAAACTCTCAGGAAAGGAACAGGTTGGCGACTTTCTCACGGGCGGCTCACAAGAAATGCCCAGTCAAGACCGAATAAAGGGTCCCTAACATCCGGGGAATGCATTCTGAGCCTGCCATCGAAAACCGCGCCGCCACCGGGCGCGGACGCCGCCGCAAACGCGGCACCGAGTCCGCCGAGGGGCCCGTGTTCGTCGACAACTCCGGGCGCCGCTCCAAGCTGCTGCGCCGGGTCGGTCTTCTGGTCGGTGTCGTCTGCCTCGGGTACGCGGTCGTGCTCAGCATGGCGTTCATGGGCATCGGTACCTCGATCAACCCGTCCTCGCTGGTGCCGTTCGGCGGTGGCCGCGCCGGGTTCCAGAACTCCGGCCCCCGTGGCGCCGAGCCGCAGGGCGGTATCGGCACCCCGCCCGCGAGGCCCGCCGGCACCCCGCCCACGGGCATCGCCACCGGCGCCCCGCCCAGCTCCGCCCCGACCGTGTCGGCGTCCGCCGCCGCGGCCGACGACTGACGGGACGCAGGCACCCCATGACGACGACACCCTCACGCGGCCGCCGGCGCGCCCCCACCCGGATGGAACGGGCGGCAGGCAAAGCTGCGGCACTGCAGAGACCACGGATCATCCTCGCGCTGCTGCTCCTGCTCGCCCTGACCAGCGTCATGCTGCTCGACGGCTATCTGCGCGCCGAGGTCGGCGGCGACCAGCGGGTGCGCGACGGAGCCGACTCCGACGAGGTCCCCGACACGATCCTCGACGGCGGGCCGATCCTCTCCTTCCGGGGCGGCCAGGCCGCCACCGTCTCCGTCCCGAAGAAGACGATCGCGCTCACCTTCGACGACGGCCCGAACCCGACGTACACTCCCGAGGTCCTGAAGGTCCTGGAGAAATACGACGTCCCCGCCACGTTCTTCCTGGTCGGCTCGATGGTCTCGCGCTACCCGGACATCGTGGACGACATGGTCGAGCAGGGCAACGAGGTGGGCATCCACACCTTCACCCACGTCGACCTCTCCTACCAGAGCGATGCCCGGGTCCGGCGCGAGATGCAGCAGACGCAGCTGGCGCTGGCGGGCGCGGCCGGCATCACGACCACGTTGTTCCGGGCGCCGTACTCCTCCAAGACAGACGCCATCGACAACTACAGCTGGCCCGTCTACAAGGAACTCGGCGCCGACGGCTACACCAGCGTCTTCATCGACACCGACAGCGACGACTGGAAGAAGCCGGGCGTCTCGAAGATCGTCCAGTGGGCCACGCCGAAGGGGACCACGGGCGCGTCGGTCCTGATGCACGACGCGGGCGGCGACCGCGCGCAGACGATCCAGGCGCTGCCGACGTACATCGAGAAGATGAAGGCGAAGGGGTACACCTTCACCACCATCAGCGGCGTCATCGAGGAGCAGCGGCAGCAGCAGCGCGCGAGCGCGCGGGAGGGGGCTGGGGCCGGGGCGGGGGTCGGAGCTCCCGGGGCGCCGGGTGCGCAGACCGGGCCGAACGGTCCGACGGGGGGCCGGAGTTCGACCGCGTCCTCCCCGCTCCAGGCCGCACACCGTGAGGCCACCGGAGCGACCCTCTACGAGGGCAAGGCCCTCGTCATGGCCGTCGCCGTCGCCGAGCTGGCTGTCCCGGCGCTCTCGGTCGGACTGATCGTCGTGGGTGTGGCCGTCATGGGCCGGTTCGGCATGATGCTGATCCTCGCCCGCCGGCACTACGGACAGCGCAACAAACGCCGGTTCAGCTGGGGCCCGACGGTCACCCGGCCGGTGAGCGTGATCGTCCCGGCGTACAACGAGAAGGAGTGCATCGCCAACACCCTCGAGTCGCTGGCGCGGAGCACCCATCCGATCGAGGTCATCGTCGTGGACGACGGTTCGACCGACGGCACCTCCGAGATCGCGCGCGACGCGGCCGCGTCCCTCGGCATGACGAACGTCCGGGTCATCCGCCAGGAGAACGCGGGCAAGCCGGCCGCCCTCAACAACGGGGTACGCAGCGCCCGTTACGACATCGTCGTGATGATGGACGGCGACACGGTCTTCGAGCCGGACACCGTGCGGCACCTCGTGCAGCCGTTCGCCGATCCGGAGGTCGGCGCGGTCGCCGGAAACGCCAAGGTCGGCAACCGCGACACCGTCATCGGCGCCTGGCAGCACATCGAGTACGTGATGGGCTTCAACCTCGACCGCCGTATGTACGACCTGCTGCGCTGCATGCCGACCATCCCCGGTGCGATCGGTGCGTTCCGCCGCGACGCGGTGCTCCAGGTCGGCGGGATGAGCGAGGACACCCTCGCCGAGGACACCGACATCACCATCGCCATGCACCGCGAGGGCTGGCGGGTCGTCTACGAGGAGCACGCCCGCGCCTGGACCGAGGCCCCGGGCTCCCTGAAGCAGCTGTGGTCGCAGCGCTACCGCTGGTCCTACGGCACCATGCAGGCGCTCTGGAAGCACCGCAAGTCCCTCACGGACAAGGGTCCTTCGGGACGCTTCGGCCGGGTGGGCATGCCGCTGGTGGTGGTCTTCCAGATCGTCACGCCGGTCTTCGCCCCGCTCATCGACGTGTTCACCGTCTACTCGATGATCTTCGTCGACTTCCAGGCGGCGCTGCTGGCGTGGTTCGCGGTGCTGGCCGTCCAGCTGGTGTGCGCGGCGTACGCCTTCCGCCTCGACCGCGAGAAGTACCGCTACCTGCTGATGATGCCGCTGCAACAACTGGCCTACCGCCAGATGATGTACCTCGTCCTCATCCACTCCAGCATCACCGCCCTCACCGGCGGCCGCCTGCGCTGGCAGAAACTGAAGCGGACCGGCGAGGTCGGCACTCCGGCGGGGGCGAGCTGATGAGCTGGGGACAGGAGCAGCCGCAGGGGTACGGCCAGCAGTCGTATCCGCACCAGCCGTATCCGCACCAGCCGTATCCGCCGGCGGGGGCGACGGAGGCCGAGGCTGCTGTCGGGGTGGCGGAGGAGAAGCCTCCGCCGCCGGCGAAGCCCGCCGGCCGCGACCGCTACTTCGACACCCTCAGAGCCGCCGCCCTGATCCGTGTCGTCACGTATCACACCTTCGGCTGGGCCTGGGCCGGACTGGTCTTCCCGTCGATGGGGATCATGTTCGGCCTGGCCGGCACCCTGATGGCGAAGTCCCTGGAGCGGCCCGCGCTCCAAGTGGTGAGGAGCCGGCTGCGCCGTCTCCTGCCCCCGTTCTGGTTCTGGGGCGTCTTCGTGGTCGTGGCGATGCTGGTCCACGACTGGATGCCGGGCTGGCAGATCGTCTACTGGGTCGTCCCGCTAGGCGACCCCCCGGGCAACGCGTGGGGCGAGCAGGCCTGGGAGATCCTCTGGTACCTGCGGGCGTACCTCTGGTTCGTGCTCCTGTCCCCGCTCCTGCTGAAGGTGTTCCGACTCGCGCCCGTCCCCGTGCTGTTCCTGTCCCTCGCCCCGGTCCTGGTCCTGAACTTCGTCTGGTCCGGCCCGGACAACCGGGTCGGCAGCGCGCTGTGGGACCTGTCGACGTACCTGTTCTGCTGGATCCTCGGCTTCGCCCACCGTGACGGCGTGCTGCGGCGGACGAAGCCGGCCGCGGTGGTCCCGCTGTCCCTCGCCGCGCTCGGCTACGGCGGCTGGTACGCGTTCTCCCACCAGGCCGAGTTCGGGACCTACGACCTGGACGAGATCCCGCTCGCGCAGGCCTTCTGGTCGGCCGGTTTCGTCATGCTCCTGATGTGGGCGAAGTCCCGGTTCCGGATCGACTTCGCCGGACTGACGGCCATGCCCCGCCTGGACCGGATCGTGACGGTCTTCAACGCCCGGGCCGTGACGATCTACCTCTGGCACCAGATCGCGCTGATCCTCGCGGTCCCGCTGATCGACCAGTTCTGGGAGGTGCCCGCGTTCGAGAGGTATCTGCCGCTTGACAGCCAGTGGTTCATGTTCGGCGTGGCCTGGGTCCTGATCGCGGGGTTCGTCCTGCTGTGCGGGTGGGTGGAGGACGTGGCCGCGAAGAAGAAACCACGGCTCCTCCCCTGAGCGGGCGCGAGGTGACGTACTGCAACAATGGCCACGTGACCCGCGCCTCTCTGAACAAGCAGCCGCACGAAGTCGCCTCGATGTTCGACGACGTGGCGGAACGGTACGACCTGACCAACGACGTGCTGTCGCTCGGCCAGGACCGGGTGTGGCGCAAGGAGGTGGCCAGGGCCGTCGACGCCCGTCCCGCGCAGAAGGTCCTGGACCTGGCCGCCGGTACGGCCACGTCCTCCCTGCCCTTCGCCCGCACCGGCGCCTACGTCGTCCCCTGCGACTTCTCCCTCGGCATGCTCCAGGTCGGCAAGCGCAAGCACACCTGGATGCCGTTCACCGCGGGGGACGCGACGAAGCTGCCCTTCAAGGACGACACCTTCGACGCCGTCACCATCTCCTTCGGGCTGCGCAACGTGCAGGACACGGACGCCGCGCTGCGCGAGATGTACCGGGTGACCAGGCCCGGCGGCCGGGTCGTGATCTGCGAGTTCTCCCATCCGACCTGGGCGCCGTTCCGCACCGTGTACACCGAGTACCTGATGCGTGCCCTGCCCCCGGTCGCCCGTGCCGTCTCCTCGAACCCCGATGCGTACGTCTACCTCGCCGAGTCCATCCGCGCCTGGCCCGACCAGCCCGCACTGGCCGAGCGGCTGCGCAAGGCGGGCTGGTCCAGGGTGGCCTGGCGCAACCTGACCGGCGGGATCGTGGCCCTGCACCGGGGGTTCAAGACCGACGGCCAGTAGGCCGACGGGGCTGGGCCGCCAGGGCCGGCGCGGTGGTCAGTACGGCGAGCCGAATCCGGCCGCGGTGGCGAAGGGGCCGCCCGGTTCATCGAGTTCGCGCTGCAACCCGCCTCCACCCGGCCGCGGCAGGCGCGGCTCGTGGACACCCGCGCCTCCGCCGCCCTCGCCCTCGCCGAACTCGAACCAGACCGTGACCACGGCCCAGCGCGGCACTTCGACACCCGGTGGCGGATATTGCCGTACGACGTAGTCGACGAGGGTGCGGGAGAAGTCGGGGCGGTCGGGCGCGGCGAGCAGTACGCCGCCCGTCGCGGCTGCCTCACGCGCGTCCACGGCCATCAGGCCGACCAGCCTCGGCACGCGCACTTCCAGCGGTTTGGGTGTTATTCGCACGGATGTCACCCCCAGCGGTACTGGCAGAGTAACCCCGGCCCGGTACCGCCCGGAAGCGCCAAGTGTCGTTCTGTAGCAGTCGATTACTCTCGGTGACACGTCGTGCTGGATGCACCCATCACGAGGGCTGGAGAATCAGCCGGTAGCAGTGACCCTCCTGGCGGGTGGTCGGCGTCACGAAGACCTCGGCGAGGCTCATCCCCAGGCGCCGGGTCACCGCGATGGAGCGCGCGTTGCTCGCGTTCACCATCGCCACCACGCTCGGCACGCCGGCCGCACGCACCCGTTCCACCGTCATCCGCGCCGCGGCGGTGGCGTACCCCTGGCCCCAGTGCTCCCGTCCGAGCCGCCAGCCGATCTCGATCTCGCCCCTGGGGCCCCACTCCCGCTCCCACGGCTGGGCCCCGGTGAAACCGATGACCTGCCCGGACTCGTCGAGCATGGTCCACAGGCAGTAGCCCCGCTCGGCGTCGTGCCGACGCTGGCGCGCGGTGAGCTCCTCGTAGACCGACAGCTCCGCGATCCGGCCGCCGTGGAACTCCATGACGTCCGGGTGGGCGAAGGCCCGGTGCCAGGCAACCGCGTCCTCGTCGGTGGGGACGCGCAGCCGTACTACGGGGAGAGCTCGGTTCACTGGGCAGCCCTTCAGCCGGGTGATCAATTCTGCTGAATAGACTGCCCATGTCCAGTGCCCATCGGCACGCACATTCCGAACTTGGGGAGAACCCGCCGTGACCGAGCCCCTCTCCGAAAGCACCGCCGATGTGATCGTCGTCGGCGCGGGGCCAGCCGGCTCCACCACCGCGTACCACCTCGCCAAGGCCGGACTCGACGTGCTCCTGCTGGAGAAGACCGAGTTCCCGCGCGAGAAGGTCTGCGGCGACGGCCTCACCCCGCGTGCCACCAAGCAGCTCGTCGCCATGGGCATCGACATCTCCGAGGAGGCCGGCTGGCTGCGCAACAAGGGCCTCAGGATCATCGGCGGGGGTGTGCGGCTGCAGCTCGACTGGCCGGAACTCGCCTCCTTCCCGGACTACGGCCTCGTCCGCAAGCGCGACGACTTCGACGAGCAACTGGCGCGCCAGGCACAGAAGGCGGGCGCGCGGCTCTACGAGCGCTGCAACGTGGGTGCGCCGATCCTCGACGACCGCACCGGCCGTATCACCGGCGTGCACGCCAAGCTCGGCGACGAGAAGCGCCAGGTCACCTTCCGCGCCCCGGTGGTCGTCGCCGCGGACGGCAACTCCACCCGGCTGTCCCTCGCGATGGGCCTGCACCGGCGCGAGGACCGTCCGATGGGCGTCGCGGTCCGTACGTACTTCACGTCACCCCGCCACGAGGACGACTACTTGGAGTCCTGGCTGGAACTGTGGGACCGCCGGGGCGCCGAGGACCGCCTCCTGCCCGGCTACGGCTGGATCTTCGGCATGGGTGACGGCACGTCGAACGTCGGCCTGGGCGTCCTGAACACCTCCGAGTCCTTCAAGGAGCTGGACTGGCGCGAGGTCCTGAAGGCCTGGTGCGCGTCGATGCCGGAGGACTGGGGTTACACCCCGGACAACATGACCGGTCCCATTCGCGGGGCCGCGCTGCCCATGGCCTTCAACCGCCAGCCCCACTACACCAAGGGCCTGCTGCTGGTCGGCGACGCCGGCGGCCTCGTGAACCCCTTCAACGGCGAGGGCATCGCCTACGCCATGGAGTCCGGCCAGATCGCCGCCGAGGTCATCGCCCAGGCACACGCCCGCGCCACTCCCGCGGGGCGCGAACTGGCCCTCCAGCGCTACCCGCGCGTCCTCAAGGACACCTACGGCGGGTACTACACGCTCGGCCGCGCGTTCGTGAAGCTCATCGGCAACCCGAAGGTCATGAAGATCGCGGCGCAGCGCGGCCTGACCCACCCCTTGCTGATGAAGTTCACCCTCAAGATGCTCGCCAACCTCACCGACCCCACGGGCGGCGACGCGATGGACCGCATCATCAACGGACTGAGCAAGGTGGCGCCGAAGGCGTGATCGGCCGCTGAGAGCGGCTGACTTGGCGGCCCGGCAGGCGAGGACATCCGCCCGCCGGGCCGCCAAGCCATTCGGGCACCGTCGGGCTCGGCCCGGACCCCACCCCGGCCGCCCCTGGGCGGCCCTGCGGCGCCCGTTGGGCATGCCAGAGGGGGCCGTCGCCCGAGCGGCTGCGGCCCCCTCCGTATGTCTGTGTGTGCCCCTGTGTCAGAGCACCCGCACCGCGCCGGTCGGCGGGTCGTACGACAGCGGCTTCTCAGCGACGCCCGTCGACGGGTTCTGCGCACCGACGAACATGCCGTCGCCGACGTACACCGCCACGTGGTACGCGCTGCCCGCGCTGCCCCAGTAAAGGATGTCACCCGGCTGCAGGTTGCTCAGCGAGACCTGGGTGCCGGCGGTCGACTGGTCCTGCGAGACGCGCGGCAGGCTGATGCCGACCTGCTTGAAGGCGGCCTGGACCAGACCGGAGCAGTCGTAGGCGGACGAGCCGGTCCCGCCGGAGATGTACGCCTTGCCGACCTGAGCCTTCACGAAGGAGACGACCGCCGCGGCCGAACCGGTGGCCGTGGACGTGGATGTGGACGTGGACGTGCTCACGGACGCGTCAGCGCTCGTGTCGGCGGACAGGGTGGTCCGCTCGCTGCTGCGGGTCGCGCGCTCGGCAGCGGCCTTGCGAGCGGCCTCCTCGGCGGCCTTCTTCTTGGCCTCCGCCTTCTTCTTCGCCTCAGCGAGGTCCGCCTTGGCCTGCTTCGCCGCCTTTGTGGCGGCCGCGTCACGCTCGGCCTGCAACTGGTAGTTCGCCGCGGCCTGCTGTGTGGCGTCGGCGGACTGGGCGACCTGTGTGGCCATGTCGGCCGTCAGGGTGGGCAGTTCGAGCGTCTGCGTCACCGGTTCGGCGGCGCTGGCCGAACCGGCGGCCCCGGCGACAGCCAGGGTGCTGAGAACGCCACCGGCCACTCCGGCCCGCATCGCGATTTTCGACGCGCTGCGGCGGGGTTTCCGGTGGCTGCGTATGTGAGCGGTGTGGGACATGAGAACAACCGGTATCAGGGGCTCCTCCATACCTTCAAGAAACGTGTGCTGCGCCACAGTTGTTCAATCGGACCCCTGAACAACTAGTGTGTCGCTCTTTATTGACGCCGTAACGGACATTGCGGACGCAGGTGATCAAGCCTGTGATCATGGCCTTTCGTCGTTTCGTCCGGATTGCCCTCCGCCTACCATCTGTCGCGGTGAGTGGCCAAGCCTGCTTCTTGTGTGGCTCCTGTGGATGTGGCGGAGGTCACGCAACGATTGCGAGAACGGTCGCGTCTCGCGGGGGGATCACGGACCGGTTGCGAGCGGGTCACGACCGGACGCCCGCTCGTGAACGCGTGCACACATCCACACCCACGCGACCCCTCGCTCCGATGTGTGAACGCGGGTGAACGCAGCCCCCTATCAAGAGCTCCCGGCCAGTGTCAATTTGGATGCAGGGGAAGTCTCTTGATATAGAGACGCCCCGCTCATGCCGCATTGACAAGCGAAAATGTCACCTCTCGTGATCACTCGGACGCTTCGCGTACGAAGATCACCGCTCATCCGACTTCATGATCCTTCGTCAGGTGGTGGAGATCACAAAGCTTGTGCAATACCCCGTGTCGCAGATCACAGAGTCGCAGGCATAGGATGCGAGGCAGTTGGGCTTGTGACCTGCTTCACATGTTCTCGATCTTCGCCAGGACCAGCGGGGTTCGTGGGACAGGTGAGGCGGATGTGGGTCCGATGCCATCGCCAGCAGTCAGTGCCGACTGAGAGGAGCGAGGAGCGGTGAACGCGTATGCGCCCATCCTCGTACTGGGAGCCCTCGGGGCAGGCTTTGCGATCTTCTCCGTGGTCATGGCCACGCTGATCGGTCCGAAGCGGTACAACCGGGCCAAGCTCGAGGCCTACGAGTGCGGGATCGAGCCGACCCCCACGCCGGCCGGCGGCGGGCGCTTCCCCATCAAGTACTACCTGACGGCGATGCTCTTCATCGTCTTCGACATCGAGATCGTCTTCCTCTACCCCTGGGCCGTCACCTTCGACGCCCTGGGTGTTTTCGGGCTCGTGGAGATGCTGCTCTTCGTGCTCACCGTCTTCGTCGCGTACGCGTACGTATGGCGGCGCGGCGGCCTGGAATGGGACTGAGGGGCCTTTAGTCATGGGACTCGAAGAAAAGCTGCCGAGCGGCTTTCTGCTGACCACCGTCGAGCAGGCCGCGGGCTGGGTGCGCAAGTCGTCCGTCTTCCCGGCCACCTTCGGCCTCGCGTGCTGTGCCATCGAGATGATGACCACCGGCGCCGGCCGCTACGACCTGGCGCGCTTCGGCATGGAGGTCTTCCGCGGATCCCCGCGGCAGGCGGACCTGATGATCGTCGCCGGCCGGGTCAGCCAGAAGATGGCGCCGGTGCTCAGGCAGGTCTACGACCAGATGCCGAACCCGAAGTGGGTGATCTCCATGGGGGTCTGCGCCTCCTCGGGCGGCATGTTCAACAACTACGCCATCGTCCAGGGCGTCGACCACATCGTCCCGGTCGACATCTATCTCCCCGGCTGCCCGCCACGGCCGGAGATGCTGATGGACGCCATCCTCAAGCTCCACCAGAAGATCCAGACCTCCAAGCTCGGCGTGAACGCCGAGGAGGCGGCCCGGGAGGCCGAGGAAGCGGCGCTCAAGGCCCTGCCGACGATCGAGATGAAGGGGCTGCTGCGGTGAGCGACGCCAACGGCACCACGGGCGCGGGCGGGCCGAACGGGGTGAACCCCGAAAAGGACCTCGGCACCGACAACCTCCCCGGCCAGCGCGGCGAGGGTGGTGAGGAGATCCGCGTCCAGCGCGGCATGTTCGGCGCCAACAACGGCGGCGACACCTCCGGCTACGGCGGCCTGGTCCGTTCGGTCCGGCTTCCGGGAGCGGCGAGCCGTCCCTACGGCGGTTGGTTCGACGAGGTCGCCGACGAGCTGGAGGGCGCGCTGGAGGAACAGGGGCTCCTGCCCGACAACGCGATCGAGAAGACGGTCGTCGACCGCGGCGAGCTCACCCTCCACATCGAACGCGAGCACCTGCTCCGCGTCGCCCGCACCCTGCGCGACGACCCCGCCCTGCGCTTCGAGCTCTGCACCGGCGTGAGCGGCGTCCACTACCCGCACGACAAGGGCCGCGAGCTGCACGCCGTCTACCACCTGCGCTCGATCACCCACAACCGGATGATCCGCCTCGAAGTCAGCGCCCCGGACACCGACCGGCACATCCCGTCGCTGGTCTCCGTCTATCCCACCAACGACTGGCACGAGCGCGAGACCTACGACTTCTTCGGCATCGTCTTCGACGGTCACCCGGCCCTGACGCGGATCATGATGCCGGACGACTGGCAGGGCCACCCGCAGCGCAAGGACTACCCCCTCGGCGGCATCCCCGTCGAGTACAAGGGCGCCCAGATCCCGGCTCCGGACCAGCGGAGGTCGTACTCGTGAGCACTTCGCACGCCTCCCCTCGGGAGACCACAGAAGGCACCGTCTACACGGTCACCGGCGGCGACTGGGACGAGGTCGTCCAGTCCGCCGCCCGCGCCGACGACGAGCGCATCGTCGTCAACATGGGGCCGCAGCACCCGTCCACCCACGGAGTGCTCCGCCTGATCCTGGAGATCGACGGCGAGACGGTCACCGAGGCCCGCTGCGGAATCGGTTACCTGCACACCGGCATCGAGAAGAACACCGAGTTCCGCACGTGGACGCAGGGCACCACGTTCGTGACGCGCATGGACTACCTGACGTCCTTCTTCAACGAGACCGCTTACTGTCTCGCCGTCGAGAAGCTCCTCGGCATCGAGGACCAGATTCCGGACCGCGCCACCCTCATCCGGGTGCTGCTGATGGAGCTGAACCGGTTGTCCTCGCACCTGGTGTGCATCGCCACCGGCGGCATGGAACTCGGCGCCACCACGATCATGATCTACGGATTCCGTGATCGTGAAATGATTCTCGACATCTACGAGCTCATCACGGGCCTGAGGATGAACCACGCGTACATCCGCCCCGGCGGACTCGCGCAGGACCTGCCGCCCGGCGCGGTGGACCACATCCGCGAGTTCGTGAAGAAGATGCGCAAGAACCTCCCGGAGTACGACAAGCTCGCCACCGGGAACCCCATCTTCAAGGCCCGTATGCAGGACGTCGGCTATCTCGACCTGGCCGGCTGCATGGCCCTCGGCGCCACCGGCCCGATCCTGCGCTCCACCGGCCTGCCGCACGACCTGCGCAAGGCGCAGCCGTACTGCGGCTACGAGACGTTCGACTTCGACGTCCCCACCGCCGACTCCTGCGACTCCTACGGGCGCTTCCTGATCCGGCTGGAGGAGATGCGCCAGTCCCTCAGGATCGTCGAGCAGTGCCTGGACCGGCTGCAGCCCGGCCCGGTCATGGTCGCCGACAAGAAGATCGCCTGGCCCGCCCAGCTCGCCCTGGGCCCGGACGGCCTCGGCAACTCCCTCGACCACATCAAGAAGATCATGGGCACCTCCATGGAGGCCCTGATCCACCACTTCAAGCTGGTCACCGAGGGTTTCCGGGTGCCGCCGGGACAGGCGTACGTGGCGGTCGAATCACCCAAGGGCGAGCTCGGCGTGCACGCCGTGTCCGACGGCGGCACCCGCCCCTACCGGGTCCACTTCCGCGACCCGTCCTTCACCAACCTGCAGGCCATGGCGGCGATGTGCGAGGGCGGCCAGGTCGCCGACGTCATCGTCGCTGTCGCGTCCATCGACCCCGTGATGGGAGGCGTCGACCGGTGACCACCTCTTCTTCGGAGCGGGGCGTCAGCCTGGGCATGCCCGAACTGCCCGCACCCGCTTACCCGGACGACGTCCGAGCGAGGCTGGAGACGGACGCGCGGGAGATCATCGCCCGCTACCCCGACTCCCGCTCGGCGCTCCTGCCGTTGCTGCATCTCGTGCAGTCGGAGGAGGGCCATGTCACGCGCACCGGGATGCGGTTCTGCGCGGACGTGCTGGACCTGACCACGGCCGAGGTGACCGCGGTCGCCACCTTCTACTCCATGTACCGGCGCCGGCCCAGCGGTGACTACCAGGTGGGCGTCTGCACCAACACGCTGTGCGCGGTGATGGGCGGCGACGCGATCTTCGAGACCCTCCAGGAACACCTCGGCGTGGGCAACGGCGAGACCACCGACGACGGCAAGGTCACCCTGGAGCACATCGAGTGCAACGCGGCCTGCGACTTCGCCCCGGTGGTGATGGTCAACTGGGAGTTCTTCGACAACCAGACCCCCGCCACCGCCAAGCGCCTCGTCGACGACCTGCGGGCCGGCCGCCCGGTCGAGCCCACGCGCGGGGCGCCGCTGTGCACCTTCAAGGAGACCGCCCGGATCCTGGCCGGTTTCCCCGACGAGCGGCCCGGGGCCGTCGAGGCGAGCGGCGGAGCGGGACCCGCTTCGCTGGTGGGCCTTCGCCTGGCGAGGGGAGAGGCCGCACCCGCGCGCGTGGTCCATCCGCGTGACGGCGATCCGCACGACGGCGGTGGGCGTGAGGAGCCGCAGGACAGGGCCGTGCACGAACCGTCACCGACCGAGCACCTGAGCTCACACGACGCGCCACAGGACACGTCGGCCTCCGACCCGGCCCACCCGGCAGGTCCTGCCGCCGAGGAGGGGGAGTGATGACCTTGGCAGCCGAACTCAAAGACACCAGCCCCGAGAAGCTGCTCGCACCCGTGCTGTCGTCCTTCTGGGACGCCGACAAGTCCTGGACCTTGGACGTCTACCGACGGCACGAAGGGTACGAGGGGCTCCGCAAGGCGCTCGCCATGTCACCGGACGACCTGATCGCGTACGTCAAGGACTCCGGTCTGCGCGGGCGCGGTGGCGCGGGATTCCCGACCGGAATGAAGTGGCAGTTCATTCCGCAAGGGGATGGAAAGCCGCACTATCTAGTTGTCAACGCCGACGAGTCGGAGCCAGGGACCTGCAAGGACATCCCGCTCCTCTTCGCGAACCCGCACAGCCTCATCGAGGGCATTGTCATCGCGTGTTACGCCATCAGGTCTTCGCATGCCTTCATCTATCTGCGTGGTGAAGTCGTCCCCGTCTTGCGGCGGTTGCACGAGGCCGTGCGTGAGGCCTACGCGGCGGGCTACCTCGGCGAGAACATCATGGGCAGCGGACTCGACCTCCAACTCACCGTGCACGCGGGCGCGGGCGCGTACATCTGCGGTGAGGAGACCGCACTGCTCGACTCGCTCGAAGGCCGCCGGGGTCAACCGCGGCTCCGTCCCCCCTTCCCTGCCGTCGCGGGCCTCTATGCGTGCCCGACTGTGGTGAATAACGTCGAATCGATCGCGTCAGTTCCCGCGATCCTGAACAGGGGCAAAGAGTGGTTCAGGTCGATGGGCAGCGAGAAGTCCCCCGGCTTCACGCTCTACTCGCTCAGCGGCCATGTCACCAATCCCGGTCAGTACGAGGCCCCGCTCGGCATCACACTCCGCCAGCTCCTCGACATGAGCGGCGGCATGCGAGCCGGACATCGCCTCAAGTTCTGGACGCCGGGTGGCTCCTCGACACCGATGTTCACCGACGAGCATCTCGACGTCCCTCTTGATTACGAAGGAGTGGGCGCCGCGGGTTCCATGCTGGGCACAAAAGCTCTGCAATGTTTCGACGAGACGACCTGTGTGGTCCGTGCCGTCACCCGCTGGACCGAGTTCTACGCCCACGAGTCCTGCGGCAAGTGCACACCGTGCCGCGAAGGTACGTACTGGCTCGTGCAGTTGCTGCGTGACATCGAGGCCGGCAAGGGCGTCATGGCCGACCTCGACAAGCTGAACGACATCGCCGACAACATCAACGGCAAGTCCTTCTGCGCCCTCGGCGACGGCGCCGCCTCGCCGATCTTCTCCTCGCTCAAGTACTTCCGTGAGGAGTACGAGCAGCACATCACGGGCCGCGGCTGCCCCTTCGACCCCGCCAGGTCGACGGCCTGGGCCGACCGCACGGAGGTGAACGCATGACCGTACGTCAGTCTGAAAGCGGCTCCGCCGCGGGCCAGCGCCCCTCGGGCGGGGGAGAAGCGGCGGTCCCGCCGGAGGACCTCGTGGCGCTGACCATCGACGGCGTCGAGATCAGCGTGCCCAAGGGCACCCTGGTCATCAGGGCCGCCGAGCAGCTCGGCATCGAGATCCCCCGGTTCTGCGACCATCCTCTCCTCGACCCGGCCGGCGCCTGCCGCCAGTGCATCGTCGAGGTCGAGGGCCAGCGCAAACCGATGGCGTCCTGCACCATCACCTGCACGGACGGGATGGTGGTGAAGACCCACCTCACCTCGCCGGTCGCCGAGAAGGCCCAGCACGGGGTGATGGAGCTGCTCCTCATCAACCACCCCCTGGACTGCCCGGTCTGCGACAAGGGCGGCGAGTGCCCGCTGCAGAACCAGGCGATGTCGCACGGCCAGGCCGAGTCCCGCTTCGAGGGCAGGAAGCGGACCTACGAGAAGCCCGTGCCGATCTCCACGCAGGTATTGCTCGATCGTGAGCGGTGCGTGCTGTGCGCCCGCTGCACCCGGTTCTCCAACCAGGTCGCGGGCGACCCGATGATCGAGCTGATCGAGCGGGGCGCGCTCCAGCAGGTCGGCACCGGCGAGGGCGACCCCTTCGAGTCGTACTTCTCCGGCAACACCATCCAGATCTGCCCGGTCGGCGCGCTGACCTCGGCGGCGTACCGATTCCGCTCCCGCCCCTTCGACCTGGTCTCCTCGCCCTCCGTGTGCGAGCACTGCTCCGGAGGCTGCGCCACCCGCACCGACCACCGGCGCGGCAAGGTCATGCGGCGCCTCGCGGCCAACGACCCCGAGGTCAACGAGGAGTGGATCTGCGACAAGGGACGGTTCGGGTTCCGGTACGCGCAGCAGCGGGACCGGCTCCAGACACCCCTGGTCCGCAACCCGGAGGGTGACCTGGTGCCGGCCTCCTGGCCGGAGGCGCTGCAGATCGCGGCCCAGGGACTGCTCGCCTCACGCGGGCGGGCCGGGGTCCTGACCGGCGGCCGCCTCACCATCGAGGACGCCTACGCGTACAGCAAGTTCGCGCGGGTGGCGCTGGACACCAACGACATCGACTTCCGCGCGCGTGTGCACAGCGGCGAGGAAGCCGATTTCCTGGCCGCCCAGGTCGCCGGCCGCGGCCGTGACCTCGACGGTACGGGCGTCACGTACACCGCTCTGGAGAAGGCGCCCGCCGTTCTGCTGGTCGGGTTCGAGGCCGAGGAGGAGGCACCCGGCGTCTTCCTGAGGCTGCGCAAGGCCTGGCGGGGGCACGGACAGAGGGTCTTCTCCCTCGCCACGCACGCCACCCGCGGCCTGGAGAAGGCGGGCGGCACGCTGCTGCCGGCCGCCCCGGGCACCGAGACCGAGTGGCTCGAAGCGCTCGCGAGCGGGGACGGGCTGGAGGACGGCGGCGCCACGGCCGCCGAGGCACTGCGGGCCGAGGGCTCGGTGATCGTCGTAGGAGAGCGGCTGGCCTGCGTGGCGGGCGGGCTGACCGCCGCCGTACGGGCCTCGGCCGCGCTCGGCGCGCGGCTGGTGTGGATCCCGCGTCGGGCCGGGGAGCGCGGCGCCGTCGAGGCGGGCGCGCTGCCCTCGCTGCTACCGGGCGGTCGCCCGGCGACCGACCCGCGCGCGCGGGACGAGGTCGCCGCGGTCTGGGGCCTGGCCGAACTGCCGCACCGCTACGGGCGCGACACCGGTCAGATGGTCGAGGCCGCTGCCCGGGGTGAACTGCAGGCGCTGGTGGTCGCCGGCGTCGAGGTCGCGGACCTGCCGGACCCGGCCCGCGCGCGGGAAGCCCTCCAGGAGGCAGGCTTCCTGGTGTCCCTTGAGCTGCGGCCCAGCGAGGTCACCGAACTCGCGGACGTCGTCCTTCCGGTCGCCGCGGTGGCCGAGAAGGCCGGCACCTTCCTCAACTGGGAGGGCCGGGTGCGCTTCTTCGAGGCCGCGCTCAAGCCCGACCAGATGACCCGCCGTCTCGCGCCCACCGACGCACGCGTACTGCAGATGCTGGCCGACGCCATGGACGTACACCTCGGGCTGCCGGATCTGCGTACCGCGCGCGCGGAGCTGGACCGGCTGGGCCCCTGGGACGGGCCGCGCGCCGGCGACCCCCTGGAGACCCCGGCCCCCTTGCCGAGGCCGGCCGCCGGAGAGGCCGTACTGGCCGGGCACCGGCTGCTGCTCGACCAGGGGCTCCTCCAGCAGGGCGACGAGGCGCTCGCCGGGACACGGCACGCGGCCCACGCGCGCCTGTCGCCCGCCACGGCCGCCGAGGCGGGTGTGAAGGACGGTGACCTGCTCGCCGTGACCGCGACCACCGGCACGGTCGAACTTCCTCTGAAGATCACCGACATGCCCGACCGGGTGGTCTGGCTCCCGCTGAACTCCGTGGGCGGGGGCGTCGCCTCCGACACCGGGGCGCGGCCCGGTTCACTCGTCCGGATCGGACCGGCGACGCTCGCCGCCGACGTCACCGAGGAGGTGGAGGCATGAGTGCGTACCTCGCCGCTGAAGACCTCTCGATGTTCGGCACCGACCCCTGGTGGCTGGTCCTCATCAAGGCGGTGTTCTGCTTCGCCTTCCTGATGGTGACGGTGCTGTTCTCCATCGTGTGGGAACGCAAGGTCGTCGCCTGGATGCAGCTGCGCATCGGCCCCAACCGGCACGGCCCCTGGGGCATGCTCCAGTCGCTCGCCGACGGCATCAAGCTGATGCTCAAGGAAGACGTCATCGTCAAGCGCGCGGACAAGGTGGTGTACGTCCTCGCGCCGATCGTCGCGGCCATCCCGGCCTTCATGGCGATCGCGGTGATCCCCTTCGGCCCGTCCGGCAACGAGATCTCGATCTTCGGCCACCGCACCGCGATGCAGCTCACCGACCTGCCGATCGCGATGCTCTACATCCTCGCGGTCGCCTCGGTCGGTATCTACGGCATCGTGCTCGCCGGCTGGAGCTCCGGATCCACCTATCCGCTGCTGGGCGGTCTGCGCTCCTGCGCGCAGATGATCTCGTACGAGATCGCCATGGGCGCAGCCTTCGCGTCGGTGTTCCTCTACTCGGGGTCGATGTCGACCTCGACGATCGTCGAACAGCAACAGGACCGCTGGTACATCCTGCTGCTGCCGGTCTCCTTCTTGATCTACATCGTGACGATGGTCGGCGAGACCAACCGCGCCCCCTTCGACATGCCGGAGTCCGAGGGCGACCTGGTCGGCGGCTTCAACACCGAGTACTCGTCGATCAAGTTCGCGATGTTCATGCTCGCCGAGTACGTCAACATGGTGACGGTCTCGGCCGTGTCGACGACGCTCTTCCTGGGCGGCTGGCGGGCCCCGTGGCCGATCAGCACCTTCTGGGAGGGCGCCAACCACGGCTGGTGGCCGCTGCTCTGGTTCGTGATCAAGGTGCAGTTGCTGCTGTTCTTCTTCATCTGGCTGCGCGGCACCCTCCCGCGGGTCCGCTACGACCAGCTGATGAAGCTCGGCTGGAAGGTCCTCATCCCGATCTCCCTGGTCTGGCTGATGCTCGTGGCCACCGTGCGGACCCTCAGGAACGAGAACTACGACTTCGCCGACATCGTCCTCTACGTCGTCGGCGGGGTCCTCGTCCTGCTGCTGCTCTCCTTCGTCGTCGACATGTTCCGCGAGAAGGCGAAGACGGCCGAGCAGGCCGCCGAGGAACCGGCCGGGTTCGACCCGATGGCGGGCGGGTTCCCCGTACCCCCGCTGCCCGGACAGGAGCTCCCACCGGTGCCACGGCGCCGCTCGCACCGCGAGCGGGAGCTGATTGTCAGTGGTGGGCCCGATACTCAGAGTGACGGATCTCTGGATGGAAAGGAGGCGTCCGATGGCTGAGGAGCCCAAGGAGACCAAGCCCGGTTTCCAGAACCCCGTGGCCGGCTTCGGCGTGACCTTCAAGGCCATGTTCAAGAAGCGGCTGACCGAGCAGTACCCGGAGCAGCAGAAGACCACCGCTCCCCGCTTCCACGGACGGCACCAGCTCAACCGCCATCCGGACGGCCTGGAGAAGTGCGTCGGCTGTGAACTGTGCGCCTGGGCCTGCCCCGCGGACGCCATCTACGTGGAAGGCGCCGACAACACCGACGAGGAACGCTACTCGCCGGGCGAGCGGTACGGCCGCGTCTACCAGATCAACTACGCCCGCTGCATCCTGTGCGGCCTGTGCATCGAGGCGTGCCCCACCCGCGCGTTGACGATGACCAACGAGTTCGAACTGGCCGACTCCAGCCGCGCCAACCTCATCTTCACCAAGGAACAGCTGCTCGCGGGCCTCGAGGAGGGCATGGTCGACAGCCCGCACGCCATCTACCCCGGCACCGACGAGCAGGACTACTACCGGGGCCTGGTGACGGAGGCGGCCCCGGGGACCGAGCGCCAAGTGGCCCTCTCCAAGGGCGAGGTGGTGCAGGAGGCCGAGTCCACCTTCGGTGAGGGTGAACCGGCGTCAAAGAAGGTGATCGGCCGATGACCGCGCAACTCGCCGCCACCTCCCTGGCGGCCTACTCCACCTCCACCGGCGAGGCCTTCCAGTTCTGGGTTCTCGGCACCGTGGCCGTGATCGGCGCCCTGTGCACCGTCCTCATGAAGAAGGCCGTGCACAGCGCGCTCTGTCTCGCCGGCACCATGATCATCCTGGCGGTGTTCTACCTCGCCAACGGCGCCTACTTCCTGGGCGTCGTCCAGATCGTCGTCTACACCGGCGCGATCATGATGCTGTTCCTGTTCGTGGTGATGCTCGTCGGCGTCACCGCGGCGGACTCCCTCAAGGAGACCATCAAGGGCCAGCGCTGGCTGGCCCTGCTGTGCGGACTCGGCTTCGCCGTCCTGCTGTTCGCGGGCATCGGCAACGCGTCCCTCACCGAGTTCAACGGTCTCGGCCAGGCCAACGCGAACGGCAACGTGGAGGGCCTCGCCGCCCTCATCTTCACCAAGTACGTGTTCGCCTTCGAGATCACCGGCGCCCTGCTGATCACCGCGGCCGTCGGCGCCATGGTGCTCACCCACCGCGAGCGCACCGAGCGCCCCAAGTCCCAGCGCGAGCTGGCCGAGCAGCGGGTGCGCGAGAACAAGCACGTACCGCCGCTGCCGGCACCCGGCGTGTACGCCCGGCACAACGCCGTGGACATCGCGGGCCTGCTGCCCGACGGCACCCCGTCCGACCTCACCGTCAGCAAGACGCTGCGGGAGCGCGGACAGATCCGTGACGTCTCGCAGGAAGCGCTCAACGACCTGCGGGCCCTGGAGAAGCGCGCCACGGAGCGCCTGGAGCGGACCGAGATCGAGCCGGCGAACCTCAAGCGGGCCGAGGAGGCGTCGAAGTGAACCCCGTCAACTACCTGTATCTCGCAGCCCTGCTGTTCACGATCGGCGCCACCGGGGTGCTGATCAGGCGCAACGCCATCGTGGTGTTCATGTGCGTCGAGCTGATGCTCAACGCCTGCAACCTCGCGTTCGTCGCCTTCTCCCGGATGCACGGCAATCTCGACGGCCAGATCATCGCCTTCTTCACGATGGTCGTCGCCGCCGCGGAGGTCGTGGTCGGGCTCGCGATCATCGTGTCGCTGTTCCGTTCCCGCCACTCGGCCTCGGTCGACGACGCCAGCCTGATGAAGCTGTAAGGGGTCGCTGAACCGTGTCTAACGCTGAGAACCTGATCGCGCTGCTCATCGCGGCGCCCCTGCTCGGAGCGGCGGTCCTGCTCTGCGGCGGCCGGAGACTGGACGCCATCGGCCACTGGATCGGCACGGCTCTGGCCGGCGCGTCCTTCGTGATCGGTGTGATCCTCTTCGTCGACCTGCTCGGCAAGGACGCCGAGCACCGCACCCTCACCCAGCACCTGTTCAGCTGGATCCCGGTCGGCGGCTTCCAGGCGGACGTCGGCTTCCAACTCGATCAGCTGTCGATCACCTTCGTACTGCTGATCACCGGCGTCGGCTCGCTGATCCACCTGTACTCGGTCGGATACATGGAGCACGACGAGCGTCGCCGTCGCTTCTTCGGTTACCTGAACCTGTTCCTCGCGGCGATGCTGCTGCTCGTCCTCGCCGACAACTACCTCCTGCTGTACGTCGGCTGGGAGGGCGTCGGTCTGGCGTCCTACCTGCTGATCGGGTTCTGGCAGCACAAGCCCAGCGCGGCCACCGCGGCGAAGAAGGCCTTCCTGGTCAACCGCGTCGGCGACATGGGCCTGTCGATCGCGATCATGCTGATGTTCACGACCTTCGGCACCTTCGCGTTCGGCCCGCTGCTGGGCACCCTGGACGAGCCGGGACTGGCCGGTGACGCCACCGAGGGCAAGCTCACCGCGATCGCCCTGATGCTGCTGCTCGCGGCCTGCGGCAAATCCGCCCAGGTGCCGCTGCAGTCCTGGCTCGGGGACGCGATGGAAGGCCCGACCCCGGTCTCGGCCCTCATCCACGCCGCCACGATGGTGACCGCGGGCGTGTACCTGATCGTCCGCTCCGCGGCCATCTTCAACGCGGCCCCCGACGCCCAACTCGTCGTCACCGTGGTCGGCGCGGTCACGCTGCTGTTCGGTGCGATCGTCGGTTGCGCGAAGGACGACATCAAGAAGGCGCTGGCCGGCTCGACCATGTCGCAGATCGGCTACATGGTCCTCGCCGCGGGCCTCGGCCCCATCGGCTACGTTTTCGCGATCATGCACCTGGTGACGCACGGCTTCTTCAAGGCCGGGCTGTTCCTCGGCGCCGGTTCGGTCATGCACGGCATGAACGACGAGGTCGACATGAGGAAGTACGGCGGCCTGAGGAAGTACATGCCGATCACCTTCATCACCTTCGGCCTCGGTTACCTCGCCATCATCGGCTTCCCCGGCCTGTCGGGCTTCTTCTCCAAGGACAAGATCATCGAGGCGGCCTTCGCCAAGGGCGGCACCGAGGGCTGGATCCTCGGCGCGTGCGCCCTTCTGGGCGCCGCCATCACGGCGTACTACATGACGCGCGTGATGCTGATGACGTTCTTCGGAGAGGAACGCTGGCGCAACGCTCCGACGCCCTCCCCGGCCGAGCCGAGCGTGGAGCCCGCCGCCGAGCACCACGGCGAGCACGCCGAACCGCACCCGCACGAGTCACCCAGCTCCATGACGATCCCGATGATCGTGCTGGCCTTCGGATCGGTCTTCGCGGGTGGGTTCTTCAGCATCGGCGACCGCTTCCTGCACTGGCTGGAGCCCGTCACCGGTCACAACCACGGCAACTCCCCGGTCAGCGCGCTGACGGTCACCCTCGCCACGATGGTGGTGCTCGTCGTCGGCGTCGCCGTCGCATACGCCCAGTACGGCCGCCGTCCGGTGCCGGTCCTCGCCCCGCGCGGATCGCTGCTCACCCGGGCCGCCCGGCGCGACCTGCTCCAGGACGACTTCAACCACGTGGTCCTGGTCCGAGGCGGAGAGCACCTCACGCGCTCCTTGGTGTACGTCGACCACACCCTGGTCGACGGTGTCGTCAACGGCACGGCGGCCTCGATGGGCGGCCTCTCCGGGCGGATGCGCAGGCTGCAGAACGGCTTCGCGCGGTCGTACGCGGTCTCGATGTTCGGCGGTGCGGCGGTCCTCGTCGCCGCGACCCTGCTGATGAGGGCGGTCTGATACCGATGTCCTTTCCCCTGCTGACAGCGACGGCGGCGCTCCCGGCCGTCGGCGCGATCGCCACGGCCGCGGTACCGGCCGCCCGGCGCACCGCCGCCAAGTGGCTCGCGCTGCTGGTCTCGCTCGCCACCCTCGTCCTCGCCGCCGTCGTCCTGGTGCGTTTCGACCCGGACGGTGACCGCTACCAGCTCACCGAATCCCACGCCTGGATCAAGGACTTCGGGGTCCGCTACGAGCTCGGCGTGGACGGCATCGGGGTGGCGCTGCTCGCGCTGACCGCGCTGCTGATCCCGTTCATCATCCTCGCGGGCTGGCACGACGCCGACCCGCTGGAGACCGGCAACAAGCGCTGGCGGCCCACTCAGGGCTTCTTCGCTCTGATCCTGGCCGTCGAGGCGATGGTGATCCTCTCCTTCGAGGCCACCGACGTCTTCCTCTTTTACATCTTCTTCGAAGCCATGCTGATCCCGATGTACTTCCTCATCGGCGGCTTCGGGGACCGTGCCCACGCCGGCTCCGACGAGAACGCGGCGACCCAACGGTCGTACGCGGCCGTGAAGTTCCTGCTCTACAACCTGGTCGGCGGCCTGATCATGCTGGCCGCCGTGATCGGTCTGTACGTCGTCGCCGGGAGCTTCTCGCTCCAGGAGATCGCCGAGGCACGGGCCAACGGATCGCTCGACATGGCGACCAACACCGAACGCTGGCTGTTCCTGGGCTTCTTCTTCGCGTTCGCGGTGAAGGCACCCCTGTGGCCGCTGCACACCTGGCTGCCCAACGCGATGGGGGAGGCCACCGCCCCGGTCGCCGTCCTCATCACCGCGGTCGTCGACAAGGTGGGCACCTTCGCGATGCTCCGCTTCTGCCTCCAGCTGTTCCCGGAGGCGTCGAAGTGGGCCACGCCCGTCATCCTGGTACTGGCGCTGATCAGCATCATCTACGGGGCGCTGCTCGCCGTCGGCCAGCGGGACATCAAGCGGCTGGTGGCGTACGCGTCGATCTCGCACTTCGGCTTCATCATCCTGGGCATCTTCGCGATGACCAGCCAGGGCCAGTCCGGGGCGACGCTCTACATGGTCAACCACGGGATCTCGACAGCCGCCCTGATGCTGGTGGCCGGCTTCCTGATCTCCCGTCGCGGCTCGCGGCTCATCGCCGACTACGGCGGAGTGCAGAAGGTCGCCCCGGTGCTCGCCGGCACCTTCCTGATCGGCGGCCTGGCGACCCTGTCGCTCCCCGGGCTCGCGCCCTTCGTGAGCGAGTTCCTGGTCCTGGTGGGCACGTTCGCGCGCTACCCGGTGATCGGAATCATCGCCACCTTCGGCATCGTGCTCGCCGCGCTCTACGTCCTGGTGCTCTACCAGAGGACGATGACGGGCCCGGTGAAACCCGAGGTGGCGGCGATGCCGGATCTCCGGGTGCGGGAACTCGTGGTCGTCGCCCCGCTGGTCGTACTGCTGATCTTCCTGGGCGTCTACCCGAAGCCGGTCACCGACATCGTCGACCCGGCGGTCAAGCAGACCATGTCCGATGTACATCAGAAGGACCCCCAGCCCGAGGTGGAGGCGGCCAAGTGAGCGCAACAGCCGTCCACAGCCTGTGGACAACCGCGGCCGATCCGATCTCGAAGATCGACGCACCGAAGTTCGAGTACGGACAACTCTCGCCCATCCTGATCATCGTCGGAGCGGCGCTCCTCGGGGTGCTGGTCGAGGCGTTCGTCCCCCGCAGGTCCCGTTACTACGCCCAACTGTTCGTGTCCGTGGTCGCGCTGGCCGCCGCCTTCGCCGCGGTCGTCGCGCTCGCCTCCGACGGGTACGCGACGACGAAGGCCGGCATCGTGGCGATGGGCGCGATCGCCGTGGACGGCCCGGCCCTGTTCCTGCAGGGCACCATCCTGCTGGCCGGCGTGGTCGGCCTGTTCACCTTCGCCGAGCGGCGGCTCGACCCCGAGACGCACGGAAACCGCGTCGACTCCTTCGCCGCGCAGGCGGCCTCGGTGCCCGGCAGCGACGGCGAGAAGGCCGCGGTGAAGGCCGGGTTCACCACCACCGAGGTGTTCCCGCTGCTGCTGTTCGCGATCGCCGGCATGCTGATCTTCCCGGCCGCCAACGACCTGCTGACACTGTTCGTGGCCCTGGAGGTCTTCTCCCTCCCGCTGTACCTGCTGTGCGCGCTGGCCCGCCGCAAGCGGCTGATGTCGCAGGAGGCCGCGGTCAAGTACTTCCTGCTCGGCGCGTTCGCCTCCGCGTTCACCCTCTTCGGCATCGCACTGCTGTACGGCTACGCGGGTTCGATGTCGTACGGGAGGATCGCGCAGGTCGTCGACGGCACCGTCACGAACGTCAACCCGGCGCTCGCGGACACCATGGGCAATGACGCGTTGCTGCTCATCGGTGCGGCCATGCTGGTGATGGGCCTGCTCTTCAAGGTCGGCGCGGTCCCGTTCCACATGTGGACGCCTGACGTCTACCAGGGCGCGCCGACTCCGGTGACCGGCTTCATGGCGGCGGCCACCAAGGTGGCGGCCTTCGGCGCGCTGCTGAGGCTCCTGTACGTGGTGCTGCCGGGGCTGCGCTGGGACTGGCGGCCGGTCATGTGGGGCGTCGCCGTCGTCACCATGCTGGGCGGTGCGATCGTCGCGATCACGCAGACCGACATCAAGCGGTTGCTGGCGTACTCGTCCATCGCGCACGCGGGCTTCATCCTCGCGGGTGTCATCGCGACCACGCCCGACGGTGTGTCCTCGGTCCTCTTCTATCTGGCCGCGTACTCGTTCGTCACCATCGGGGCGTTCGCGGTGGTCACGCTCGTCCGGGATGCCGGCGGTGAGGCGACCCACCTGTCCAAGTGGGCCGGGCTCGGCCGGCGTTCACCGCTGGTGGCTGCGGTGTTCGCGGTCTTCCTGCTGGCCTTCGCGGGCATTCCGCTGACCTCCGGGTTCGCCGGTAAGTTCGCCGTGTTCAAGGCGGCGGCAGAGGGCGGCGCGGCCCCGCTGGTCGTGGTGGGTGTGATCTCGTCCGCGATCGCTGCCTTCTTCTACATCCGCGTCATCGTGCTGATGTTCTTCAGTGAGCCGCGGCCCGAGGGCCCGACCGTGGCGGTGCCGTCCCCGTTGACGACGACCGCGATCGGGGTGGGTGTGGCGGTGACGCTGGTGCTCGGTGTCGCGCCGCAGTACTTCCTGGACCTGGCGAACCAGGCGGGAGTGTTCGTGCGCTGAGGTGGCACGGTTCGTACGCAGTGGCCCGGCTCTCCGTTCCTGCGGAGCCGGGCCACTGCGGTGCGGTGCCGTAAGGGGACTACCGGTCCTGCCCGTGGCGCGTCTTGATCTTGGTGAGGTCGAGGTCCACAGAGAAGGGGGCATCCACCTTCATCCGCTCCCGGAAGATGCCGACGCTGGTGTAGGCGCCCGTCGTGGGCTCCAGTTCGAATGCGTGCACCGCGGCGCGGCCGTTCTCGTTCTCGACCCGCCAGTAGTGGGGGATCTTCGCTCGCGCGTACTTCAACGGCTTGGTCTCGCGGTCCCGGGAAACGGAGTCCGCGGAGACGACCTCGATCGCGAGCAACACGGCTTCGGCCGGGAACCGGGTCTGCTCCGGATCCTCCACCGCATCCCCGCGGACCACGACCACGTCCGGCTCGGGGCGGTTCTGCCGGTCGATGTCGATGGTGAACTCTCGGAAGACCTCGAAGTCCGCTGGGGCCAGGGACTGCAGCTGCCATTTGAAGAAATCAACAGCACGCTCGTGAAAGGCAGTCTGCGGACTCACGAAGACCAGGCTCCCGTCGATCAGTTCCGTGTGGGGAGGAAGATCCGAAAGCCGGTCCAGGTCATCGGCGGTCCAGCCGCCCTCCGGCGGAATCGGCCAGCTGGGCGTGGACGCCTTCGGTGCGACGCTCATCAGTGCTCCCATGGGACGAAGTCTCGCCGGTGCAATCAGACTATCCGCCGGAAACGGGCAGGTCTCCCGCGAACGTGTGAACGATCATCGTGTCCTTGACGGGAGGCGTGGCGGGACCTGTGGATAACTCCGGCGGTGTCAGTCCGGACGCCTATCGTGGACGCAGTGGTCGAGGGACGACGTACGGGGGACATGGCTATGGGCGGGACGGGCGGGATCATCGAGATGCCAGGGATCACCGAGACCTCGGCGACGCAGAGCGAGGCACTGGCCACGCTGCACCGGGTCTTCGGGTACGAGGCCTTCCGCGGCGCGCAGGGCGAGGTCATCGAGCATGTGGTGGCCGGCGGGGACGCTGTCGTCCTGATGCCGACCGGCGGCGGAAAGTCCCTGTGCTACCAGATTCCGTCCCTGGTCAGGCCGGGTACGGGCATTGTGGTCTCACCGCTCATCGCGCTGATGCAGGACCAGGTCGACGCGCTGCGGGCCCTGGGCGTGCGCGCCGGGTTCATGAACTCCACGCAGGACTTCGAAGAGCGGCGAGTCGTCGAGGCCGAGTATCTGGCGGGCGAGCTGGACCTGCTGTACCTGGCGCCGGAGCGGCTGCGGCTGGACTCCACCCTGGACCTGCTCTCGCGCGGCAAGATCGCTCTCTTCGCGATCGACGAGGCGCACTGCGTGTCCCAGTGGGGCCACGACTTCCGTCCCGACTACCTGTCCCTGTCCCTGCTCGGCGAGCGCTGGCCGGACGTCCCGCGCATCGCGTTGACGGCGACGGCCACGCACGCGACGCACCAGGAGATCACCCAGCGGCTGAACATGCCGCGGGCCCGCCACTTCGTGGCGAGCTTCGACCGGCCCAACATCCAGTACCGGATCGTGCCGAAGGCCGACCCCAAGAAGCAGCTGCTGGGCCTTCTGCGGGAGGAGCACGCCGGTGACGCGGGCATCGTGTACTGCCTCTCACGCAAGTCGGTGGAGGCGACCGCCGAGTTCCTGTCCCGCAACGGCATCGAGGCGGTGCCGTACCACGCGGGCCTCGACGCGGGTACCCGCGCGGCCCATCAGTCCCGCTTTCTGCGGGAGGACGGGCTGGTCGTGGTCGCCACCATCGCCTTCGGCATGGGCATCGACAAGCCGGACGTCCGCTTCGTGGCCCATCTCGACCTGCCCAAGTCGGTCGAGGGCTACTACCAGGAGACGGGCCGTGCCGGCCGTGACGGTCTGCCGTCCACGGCATGGATGGCGTACGGCCTCAACGACGTCATACAGCAGCGCAAGCTGATCCAGTCCGGTGAGGGCGACGAGGCGTTCCGGCGCCGGGCCGCGGATCACCTGGACTCGATGCTCGCGCTGTGCGAGACGGCCCAGTGCCGACGCGGCCAGCTTCTCGCCTACTTCGGCCAGGACCCCGACACGGCAGGCTGCGGCAACTGCGACACCTGTCTCGTGAAGCCGGAGACGTGGGACGGCACGGTCGCCGCGCAGAAGGTGCTGTCGACGGTGGTGCGGCTCCAGCGGGAGCGGGGCCAGAAGTTCGGCGCGGTGCAGATCGTCGACATCCTCCAGGGCAAGCGCACGGCCAAGGTGATCCAGTTCGACCACGACCAGCTGTCCGTGTTCGGTATCGGCGAAGACCTCTCCGACGGCGAATGGCGAGGTGTCGTACGGCAGTTGCTGGCGCAGGGGCTTCTCGCGGTGGAGGGGGAGTACGGCACGCTGGTGCTGACCGAGGCGAGCGGGTCGGTGCTGCGGCGGGAGCGGGAGGTGCCGCTGCGCAAGGAGCCGAAGAAGGCGGTGCCCTCTCGGTCCTCGGGGTCCGGCTCGTCGGGATCCGGGCGCGGCGAGCGCAAGGCCAAGGCCGCGGCGGCCGAACTGCCCGAGTCCCTCCAGCCGGCCTTCGAGGCGCTGCGTGCCTGGCGGGCCGAGCAGGCGCGGGAACAGGGCGTTCCGGCGTACGTCATCTTCCACGACGCGACACTGCGGGAGATCGCGACGGTGTGGCCCACCTCGGTGCAGCAGCTCGGTGGGATCAGCGGCGTCGGCGAGAAGAAGCTGGTGACCTATGGGGAGGGCGTGGTCGGGGTGCTCGCCGGACTGGGCGGCCCTCCCGGGGCCGTGGCACCGAACCCGACGGATGGCAGCGGGGGCCCCGCGTCGAGCCCGGCGCGGGACATCGACCCGGGACCGGGTTCGGGGTCAGGGCCGGGGTCGGGGCCTGTTTCCGGATCGGGCTTCGACGACTGGCCGGAGATGGACGGGGAGCCCGAACCGGAGGACTGGATATAGAGGGCTGGATGTAAAGGGCTGGATGTAGGGGTCGGGCGCCAGGGCCCTACAGGGCTCGGGTGGCGTACGCCCTGACGTCCGCGTCCGTGTCCGTGGTGGCCGTGGACAGGGCCGCGCGGGCAGCCTCGGTGTCGGAGAGGCGGGTCAGCGCCAGGACCGCGGCCTTGCGGACGTCGGCGTTCGGGTCGGCCAGAGCCTTGGCCAGCGCGGGGACGGCCGTGTCGGGGTCCGCCGCGGACAGGGCGGTGGCGGCGCCCGACCGTACCTGCCAGGCGGGGTCGGCCAGAGCGGCCGTGGCCCGGGTGGCGAGCGGTGCGGGGCAGCCGGTGGTGCCCAGCGCTCCGTAGGCGGCACCGCGCACCAGGGCGTCGGGGTCGTCGAGCAGGGCGGCGAGGGCGGTGTGGACGGGGTCGGGGTCGAGGGCCGGGCGTCCCGCGAACACCGTCGCCAGTGCCTTGGCGATCGTGACGCGGACCTCGCGTGACGGGTCGACCGTGGCGGCGCGGGCGAGTTCCTCGGCGGCGTCGACCGACACCAGCGCACGCACGGCCTCGATGCGGACGGCGGTGTCGGAATCCGAGAGGGAGCCGGCGAAGAGAGCGGCGTCACCGAGACGCAGGGCGCGCAGTACGTCCAGGGCCGCGGCACGGACGACCGGATCGGACTCGGCCAGCGCCGCGCCGAGACCGTCGCGCAGGGCTGGTTCGGGCGGGAGTGTCTCGACGAGCTCGCGCAACGAGGCGGCGGCAGTGGCGCGGACCTCGGCGGCGGGGTCGCGGAGCGCCTCGGCGAGGGCGGGCCCCGTCCCGGTCGGCAGCGCCTCGGTCAGGACGGCGACGGATTCGCGACGGACGGAGGATGAAGGGTCGGTCAAGTACGGCCGGAGAGCATCGAGTTCGGGCTGCTCCTCGGCTAGAGCGACGAGTTCGAGGAGACGGGTCGAGGACTGCTCGGGGACGGGGCGGGCGTGAGCGCTCTCCCGGTCGCCGCCCGTCTCCGGCTGTGCCGCCCCGGTCTGGGTGGCCACCGGAGCGAGGTCCCGCGCCCCGGCCGTCGCCACCTGTTCGGCGTGCACCTCACCGAGGTGCCGGGACGCACCGCCGGTCGGGGTGAACTCCTCGATCGGGACCAGATAGGGAGCCACGGGACGAGCCGTGAACTCCATCGCACCAGAGGGGGACTTGTGCAGATCGAGGTGGTGGAACCAGGACGCGTCGTCGCGCCGCGGGTGGTCGAGACGATCGTGGTAGAGGCCCCAGCGGGACTCCGTGCGGGCCAGGGAGGCACGGGCGGCCATCTCCGCGCAGTCACGGATGAAGCTGACCTCCGCGCAACGCATCAGCTCGTGCGGCGTGTGGGCACCCATCTCCGCGATGTCGGCCCGCATCCGCTCGAACGCCTCCAGGGCCAGGGACAGCCGGGCGCCCGACTTCGGCGGGGCCACGTAGTCGTTCACGAAGCGGCGCAGCTTGTACTCGACCTGGGCCTGCGGAGGGCCGTCCGGGTTGTGCAGCGGGCGGTAGATCAGCTCGTGCGCGTCCCGCAGTTGGCCCGCCGGCAACTCGCCCTCGTACGGCCGGTACTGGGCCGCGTCCGCGCCCGCCAGGTCACCGAAGACGAACGCGCCGATCATGTAGTTGTGCGGGACGCAGGCCAGGTCGCCGGCGGCGTAGAGACGGGGGACGGTCGTGCGGGCGTGGTCGTCGACGCGGACACCGGAGGCCGAATGGCCGCCGCACAGGCCGATCTCGGAGATGTGCATCTCGATGTCGTGGGTGCGGTAGTCATGACCGCGTCCGGAGTGGAAGGTGCCACGGGTCGGACGCTCGGTGGAGTGCAGGATCGACTCCAGGGCCGAGACCGACTCCTCCGGGAGGTGGCTGAGCTTCAGGTACACGGGGCCCCGGTCGGAGGCGACCTCCGCCGCGAACTCCGCCATCATCTGGCCCGACCAGTAGTCGGAGTCGACGAAGCGTTCGCCGTGCCGGTTGACCTGGTACCCGCCGAACGGGTTGGCGACGTAGGCGCAGGCCGGACCGTTGTAGTCCTTGATCAGCGGGTTGATCTGGAAGCACTCGATGCCGGTGAGCTCGGCGCCCGCGTGGTAGGCCATGGCGTAGCCGTCGCCCGCGTTGGTGGGGTTCTCGTACGTGCCGTACAGGTAGCCGGACGCCGGCAGACCGAGGCGGCCGCAGGCGCCGGTGGCGAGGATCACCGCGCCCGCGCGGACGGTGACGAACTGTCCCGTACGGGTGTTGAAGCCCGCCGCCCCCACGGCCCGCCCGTCCGCGGGCGAGGTCAGCACGCGCACTGGCATCACCCGGTTCTCGATGCGGATCCGCTCCCGCATCTCGCGCCGCCGCAACTGCCGGTACAGCACCTTCTTGACGTCCTTGCCCTCCGGCATCGGCAGCACATAGGAGCCGGAGCGGTGGACCTGGCGGACCGCGTAGTCGCCGTGCTCGTCCTTCTCGAACTTCACGCCGTACGACTCCAGGCGCTGCACCATGGCGAAGCCGCGGGTCGCGGTCTGACGGACGGTGGACTGGTCGACGATGCCGTCGTTGGCGCGGGTGATCTCGGCGACGTAGTCGTCGGGCTCGGCGCGACCTGGGATGACCGCGTTGTTGACGCCGTCCATGCCCATGGCGAGGGCGCCGGAGTGACGGACGTGGGCCTTCTCCAGGAGCAGGACGTTCGCACCGTGCTCGGCGGCGGTCAGGGCGGCCATGGTGCCGGCGGTGCCGCCTCCGATGACGAGGACGTCGCAGGTCAGCTCCTCGGCGTCGGTGAGCGCGGGGATCGCCGGGAGACTGTCCGTGGCGCCGGCCGTGGGGGTGTCCGGGATGGTGTCCACCAGGGTGCCTTTCACGTACTGAGGAGTCAGCTGCTGAGGGAGGTGAGGACGTCACGCCGCAGTGCCACGCGCGCCGGGTCGGCGTGCGCCGAGCGGTCGCGGGGGCTCGGGACGTCCCGGACCGCGATCAGGCCGCCCGCGCCGAGCAGGGCCACCCGGTCGCCGAGGAACAGGGCCTCGTCGACGTCGTGGGTGACGAACACGACGGTCGCGCCCGTGCCGCTCAGCACCTCCACCAGCAGGTCCTGCATGCCGGAGCGGGTCTGGGCGTCGAGGGCACCGAACGGCTCGTCCATCAGGACGGCACGGGGCCGGGCGGCGAGGGCGCGGGCCAGTTGGGCGCGCTGGCGCTGGCCGCCGGAGACCCGGTGCGGCAACTGCCGGGCCCGGTCGGCGAGTCCTACCCGGTCGAGCCAGGCGTCGGCCTGTTCCCTGCGCTGCCCGCGCGGCAACCCCTGGATGGCGAGCGGGAGTTCGACGTTGGCGCGCAGGGTGCGCCAGGGCAGCAGGGCGTCCTCCTGGAAGACCAGGGCGCGGTCGGCGCCGGGCCCGGTCAGCGGACTGCCGTCCTGGGTGACCGTGCCGGCGAGTGGGGGCAGCAGGCCCGCGAAGGTGCGCAGCAGCGTCGACTTGCCGCAGCCCGAGGGGCCGACCACGGAGAGGATCTCGCCGGGCGCCACGTCGAGGTCCACCTCGTCCAGCGCGATCGCGCCAGGGCGGCCGAGCGTGGCGCCACGCAGGGTGAGCCCGGCACCGGTCCGTGCCTGCCTCGCGGGGCGGACCTCAGACGAGCTGGTCATGGGGCACCTCCTCCTCGGTCCTGGGTTGCGCCACCACGGGGGTGGGGGCGGCGGCGCGGGTTCGGGGGACACGCGTGCCCGGGGCGTAGGACGTGCGCGGAAGCCAGTGGGTCAGGCGCCGGCCGAGCATTTCGACGGCCGTGGAGGTGAGCCAGCCGAGGACGCCGATGGTGACCATGCCGACGAAGACGCCCGGGTAGTCGACGACGGTGTAGTCCTGCCAGGTGCGGTAGCCGACGCCGTACTGGCCGGAGATCATCTCGGCGGAGATCACGCAGATCCACGAGACGCCGATGCCGACCGACAGACCGCCGAAGATCCCGGGCAGCGCGCCGGGCAGCACCACCGAGGCGAGGATCCGCCACCGGCCGCCGCCCATCGTGAGTACCGCCTCCTCCCACACCGGGGTCAGCGCGCGGACCGCGTGCCGGGTGGAGACCAGGACCGGGAAGAAGGCGGCGGCGCAGGTGATGAAGACGATGCCCTGTTCGTTGGAGGGGAACAGGAGGATCGCGACCGGGACGAGGGCGATGGCGGGCACCGGCCGGATCACTTCGAGCACCGGTCCGAGCAGGTCCTCCGCGAGCCGCGACCGCGCCACGAGCACGCCCGTGGCCACGCCCAGGACGGCCGCGAGGAGGAAGCCGGTGAGGATGCGGGTGAGGCTGTCGGTGAGGTCCGTCCAGTAGTCGGGGCCGGACAGCCGGTCGGTGAAGGCGTGGGCCACGTCGGTGACCGTGGGGAACTGCGAGAAGCGCAGCCACAGATTGACGTCCAGGCTGGTCAGCAGCTGCCAGGTGCCGAGGGCGACCGCCAGCGAGGCGATGCGCAGTGCGTAGCGGCCGACCCGCCGCGGATACCGGTGCGCGAACCGGCCCGCCCGCCTCGGGTGCGGTGGCGCGGCAGGGTCCGGCTGCCGCGCGTCCCGGGTCACGAGGCCCGCCCCAGCGCGTCGGCGTACGTGATGACGCGGGCGCCGCCGTGCCCGGCGACGTACGACTGCGCGGTCGCCGGGGCGACGAAGGGGAGGAGCTGGTCACCGTCGGCCACCCAGACCGCCTTGTCGGCGAACCAGAGGGTGCCGGTGGTCGCGTCGGGGACGTAGGAGGCGCGGATGTCGGACTTGTGCGCGGCGACATAACGCAGCAGCTCGGCAGGAGTCTTGAAGCTGCGGGTCGTCTCGGCGCCCTTGGGCCAGACCTCGCTCGCGGCGGGAGCGGGCGCGGCGGAGAGCCGCTTCGTGTAGTCCGCGCCGAGGGCCTTCTTGACGTACTTGTCGTCGACGAAGGCGTCCACGTCCACGTCGCCGGTCAGCTTCGCCGACTTCAGCACCGACACGTCGTCCTTCAGCGCGGAGACCAGCTGGGGCTTGATCGCCGGGTCGAAGGTGGAGATGCCGTGGTCGCCGTTGTAGAGGTAGACGACCTCGGCGGGCAGGGTGGTGGCCTTGGCGACCTTCTCGGCGGCCGTCACGGGGTGTTCGTCGAGGTAGTCGGTCGCCTCCGCCTGGGCCTTCAGGAAGGCCTCCAGGACGGCGGGCCGCTCCTTGGCGAAGTCTTCGCGGGCGGTGACGCCGTGGAAGGTGGGGAGGTTCAGCTGGGCGCCGTCGTACAGGGCCTTCGCCTTGCCCTGGAAGGTGAGAAGGCCGGGCCAGGCGACGAACTGCGAGAGCGCGTCCGTGCTGCCGGCGGTGAGGGCCGAAGCGCCCACCGCGGGCTGCTGGTTGAGCTTCTCGATGTCCTTGTCCGGGTCGAGGCCGGCGCGTTGCAGGGCGCGCACGAGGGTGCCGTCGGCGGCTGAGCCGATGCTGGTCGACACCTTCTTGCCGCGGAGGTCGGTGAGGGATTTCAGCTTGGAGCCGGGGGAGGTGACGATCGTGTTGAGACCGCCGCGGAGGTTGTAGCCGGTGACCGAGACCAGCCGGGTGGGCTTGCCGAGCTGCTTGCCGCGGGCCGCGTTGATGAGGAGCGGGAAGTCGCCCATCGAGCCGATGTCGATCTTCCCGGCGGTCATCTGGGCGGTGATGGGGGCGCCGGTGGCGTAGTCCTGCCAGTCGACCTTGTAGGTGTGGCCGTCGTGGAGGGCGTTGAGTTGCTTCTCGAAGTAGCCGAGGGAGCGCAGGAGGGTGCCGGCGGTGACCGTGTTGATCGTCTTGGACTGGTAGCCGACGGTGACGGTGACCGTGGAGCTGTCACCGGCCGACGCGTCACCGCCGCAGGCGCTGAGGGGGAGGAGCAGGGCGACGGCCGCCGCGGCGACTGCTGTGCGTTGGTGTTTCATGGAAGATCTGGGGCCTCTCACCGGAGCAGATAGGGCATGTTGACCGTGACGGCTCCAGTGGGACAGCGGGCCGCGCAGGGGCCGCAGTACCAGCACTCGTCGACGTGCATGTAGGCCTTCCCGTTGCGCTCGTCGATGGCGAGGGAGTCCAGCGGGCACATGTCCACGCAGAGCGTGCAGCCGTCGATGCACTTCGACTCGTCGATGGTCACGGGCACGTCGGCCCGCTGGGGCGCCAAGGGCATGGCTGTCTCCAGGGAGTACGCAAGCGGGGGTGGTGATTACGGGTTACACGGATTACCGGTTACATGGGTGCGGCGACGAGCGCGTGGTCATAACGACCGGTGCAGCAGGCCGCTCATCGTGATGCGGTCCCCGCGGAAGCGGATGAACTCGAGGTCGACCGGGCGGCCGTCGGCGAGGTGCGTGAGGCGTTCCAGCATCAGGACGGCCGCGCCGCGCGGGGCTTCCAGTACGGCGGCGGAGTGGGTGTCCGCGTTCACCGCCTCCAGGGTGATCTCGGCGTGGCCGAGACGCTGACCGGTGATGGCTTCCAGGAGGCGGAAGACGTCGGTGTTCTCCAGGTCCGCGCCGAGCAGGGCGGTGCCGATGTCGAGCGGGATGTAGGTGAGGTCGAGGGAGAGAGGGAGGCCGTTGAGGCGGCGCAGGCGTTCGATGTAGAGGACGTCCGTGCCGGGTGGGACTTGGAGGCGGTCGGCGACGGGCGCGGGGGCCGGGGCGGGGCCCATCGTGCGCACCTCGTTGGTGACGCGGCCGTGTTCGTGGAGGGTTTCCGCGAGGCCCATCAGATGGTCGAGGCCGTGCGGGTACTTCTGGCCGACGACCACGGTGCCGACGCCCGGGAGGCGCTCGACCAGGCCTTCCGCGCGGAGCAGGTCCAGGGCTTGGCGGACCGTGTTGCGGGAGGCGCGGTAGTCGGTGGCCAAGGTGGACTCGTGGGGGAGGGTGCCCTCTGGGAATCCGGCCGTGAGGATCTGGTGGCGCAGCAGGTCGGCCAGTTGGCGTGCCTGGTCCGCGCGCAGCCGACGGCGTGCGCGGTGGGCGGCGACGGTGGTCGCGCCCTGGCCGGCGTGCTCTCGGACGCGGTCGGAGGTTGGCATGTTTTGAACCATACCGAGCCGGTAGGAAAAGCTGTGTTGCGGGAGTGTTGCGCCACCCAGCGCTCCACCGGTGCGGCCACTGACCTGGGGGGTCTGGCGCTGCGCGGGAAGATCTGCCACCGGGCGGGAAGATCTGCCACCGGGCGGTCGCGACGCGGATCGGGGGCGGTGCCGCGGGGGAGGCCTACGACAGTGCCGTCAGGCCCGGGGCGAAGGTGATCAGAAGGGGGAGCAGGGGCACCAGGGCCGCCACCGTCGTCGTCAGCAGTCGGTGTCTGGGGCCCAGGCGGGGCTGGGGTTCCAGGAGGCGGTCCACCCGCTCGCCGAGGAGGCGGTGGGTGGAGGCGCAGGAGAGGACACCGCGGTGTTGGTTGAGCTCGATCAGGGCCAATGCCGTCGTGAGGTGGCCGCAGCGGCGCGAGGCGGTGTCGTCGGCGGCGAGCTCGACCAGGCGGTGGGTCTGGTCGCAGAAGTGGGAGAACAGCGGGACCTGGGGAAAGCCGGTGGCCAGCGCGGTGGAGAGGTGGAGCAGCCAGTTGTGGCGGGCCCGGGCGTGGCCGCGTTCGTGGGTGAGGACGGCGTCGAGCTGGTGGTCGGTGAGCCGGTGCAGAGCGCCGGTCGTGACGATCAGCTGGGGCGGGTGGCCCGGCATCCACCAGGCGTCCGGATACTCGTCCTCCAGGACCAGCAGCGGGCCGCGTGCCTCGGGCAGCCCCGCCGGCAGGTCGGGCGCGCGCTCCCGCAGGTGGGCGTGGGCCTTGCCGCGTCGACGGCGGGCCTCGACGAGCTCCCGGGTCAGCATCGCGGTCGTCCAGGCCGCCCCGCAGGCCAGCAGCAGGGTGAGGGCGACGGCCCACTCCGGGGCCGCGGAGAGGTCGTAGGCCGCGGTCACGGCGGGCGGTGCCGGGGCGAAGACGTGGTCGCGGACCGTCTGGAAGACCGCGGCGGCACCGAGGACCAGGGCGGTCAGACAGCACAGCAGGACCGTGGCGACCAGGCACTGCCACACCCACAGACCGACCACCGGGTCCCGCTCGGGCCACGCGGCCCGGGTCAGCGCGCGCGGGGCCGGCACGGCGGCCGTCAGGGCGACGGCGCTCAGCAGGAGCAGGCAGAAGGTCATGCCACGGGCTCCGGATCCTGGTCGGAAGAGAGGCGGCTACGGGTCGGGCGGTGGGGCTGCGTGGGACTGTGCGGGCGGCGGGTGCGGTGTCTCGAACCGTGCGTGGCGCCCGCCGCCAGTATGACCGTGGGAGGCGCCGGAGTCAGGCGGTAACGAGGACACCGATGTCAGAGGCGTAGTGCCCAGTGCGGCGAGCTGGGCGCGGTCCTGTTCGTACGGCGGGCCGGACCGGCTGTGTCGACACGCACCGCCGGCCCGCTCACCGGCGCCCCGCCCGGCCTCACCGGCGCCCCGTCCGGCCTCCGCGACGCCCTCAAGCGCCCGGTACGACCCTCCCGCTGACCTCGCCCAACCCCACCCGCACCCCGTCCGGCCCGGGCGCCCACGCCGACAGGGTCACCACGTCGCCGTCCTCCAGGAACGTCCGCTTGCCGTCGGGGAGTTCGAGTGCGTCGCGGCCGTTCCAGGTCAGCTCCAGCAGGGAACCCCGTTCGCGCTCGGAAGGTCCGCTCACCGTTCCCGAGCCGTACAGGTCGCCGGTCCGCAGCCAGGCGCCGTTGACCGTCATGTGGGCCAGCTGCTGGGCGGCGGTCCAGTACATGGTGGAGAAGGGGGGCTCCGAAACGACGTGGCCGTTGAGGGAGACCGAGATGCGCAGGTCGTAGCCGCCGGGCTCGTCCTCGGAGTCGTCCAGGTACGGCAGCGGGGTGTGGGTGCGCTCCGGCGGTGTCACCCGCGCCTCCTCCAGGGCGTCCAGCGGAGTGACCCACGCGGACACAGAGGTGGCGAAGGACTTGCCGAGGAACGGGCCGAGGGGGACGTACTCCCATGCCTGGATGTCCCGCGCCGACCAGTCGTTGAGCAGGCACAGCCCGAAGACGTGCTCGCGGAAGTCGGTCAACGCCACCGGCCTGCCCGGCTCCGAGGGCGCCCCGACCACGAAGCCGACCTCGGCCTCGATGTCCAGTCGGACGGACGGCCCGAAGACGGGCGCGGGGTCGGTTGGGGCCTTGCGCTGGCCCGACGGTCGTACGACGTCCGTGCCGGAGACCACCACCGTGCCGGCGCGGCCGTGGTAACCGATCGGCAGGTGCTTCCAGTTGGGGGTCAGGGAGTCGGCGGCGTCCGGGCGGAAGATCTGTCCGACGTTGCGGGCGTGGTTCTCCGAGGCGTAGAAGTCGACGTAGTCCGCGACCTCGAAGGGGAGATGCAGGGTGACGTCGGACAGCGGGCGGAAGAGGTGCGCGATGGCGTCCTGGTGGGACGGCACCGTCACCCATGCCGTCAGCGCGCGGCGCACGTCCGACCATGCCGTGCGGCCCGCGGCGAGGAGCGGACCCAGGGAGGGGCGGGCCAGCAGGGAGGCGTAGGGGGAGCCCAGAGTGGCCGCCGCGGCGCCCGCGTCGAGTACCTGGTCCCCCACTCGGACGCCAACGGTCCGGTCCGTCGAGCCGGGGAGCGAGAACACGCCGTACGGAAGGTTGTGCGGGCCGAAGGGGTCGCCCTCGGGGAGGTCGAAGGGGGGCATGGGTGCTGCCTCACTCTCGTGCAAACCGTGCGGTTCATGTGGTCGTGCCACACGTTACGGCTGAGTTGCCCGCCCTGGGCAGTGTCTAAAGAGTTTGCAATGTCCGAAATTTCCTTGTGGGAGGTGGCAATTCCGGCTTAGCGTCCTTTGGGGGACATGGACGGGGTGGGTCCGGTCCGTAGGGGGGACACGTGGGGGGACCCGTGGCCAGGAGCATGAGCAGTGTGCCGTTTTCGGCCGCCCGTGAAGTGCCGGGCCTGATCGTGAAGTTCGGCGACTACCCGCTGCACCACGGCGGTGTCGGCGCCATCCGGAGTCTGGGCCGCCTGGGCGTCCCGATGTACGCGATCACCGAGGACCGTTACACACCCGCGGCCGCGTCGCGCTACCTGGAGCGCGCGTTCGTGTGGCCGACGAGGGGGACGGAGGACCCGGGCCGTCTGGTGGAGGGGCTGCTGCGGATCGGGCGACGGATCGGCCGGCCCGCGGTGCTGATCCCCACCGACGAGGAGGCCGCCGTCCTCATCGCCGAACACCAGGGCGAACTCGCTGACCGCTTCCTCTTCCCGCGCGTCGATCCGGTGCTGCCGCGCCGCCTCGCCAGCAAACAGGGGCTGCACGAACTGTGCGTGGAACACGGGATTCCGAGCCCGTCGGCGGCCTTCCCGCGGTCGTACGACGATGTCGTCGACTTCGCGGAGAAGGCCCGCTTCCCGGTGGTGGCCAAGAACCGCGAGGCGTTCGTACGGCGGGAACGGCCAGCCGTGAACGGCACCACCCGCATCACCACCCCCGCAGGGCTTCTCCGCCTGGCACGGGACTGGGGCGAACGTCCCGGGGTGGTCCTCCAGGAGTACCTGCCGAGGGAGGAGGCGGAGGACTGGATAGTGCACGCGTACTTCGACCGGGACTCGGTCCCGCTGGCCCTGTTCACCGGGGTCAAGGTCCGTTCCTGGCCACCGCACGCGGGCATGACGGCGCGGGCGTACGTCGTCGACAATCCGGAACTCGCGGACCTCGCCGCGCGTTTCATCAAACAGCTCGGCTTCACCGGAATCATCGACCTCGACCTGCGCTTCGACCGGCGCGACGGGCAGTACAAACTCCTCGACTTCAACCCGCGCATGGGCGCCCAGTTCCGGCTCTTCGAGAGCGAGTCGGGGGTGGACGTGGTGCGTGCCATGCATCTGGACCTGACCGGGCGCACCGTTCCGGAGGGGGAACAGCGGGCCGGCCACCGGTACATCGTGGAGAACATCGACCTGCCCGCCCTGCTCGCCTACCGCCGCAGCGGCTACACGACGCCGCACGCACCGGCGCGGGCGAGCGGGACGGAGCTGGCCTGGCTCGCGGGTGACGACCCGCTGCCGTTCCTCACGATGCTCGCGCGCTTCGTGCGACCGGGCACGAAGCACCTGTATCAGCTGTGGCGCAGCAACCGCCTCGGCGACCTGACGAAGTGACGACCTGACGAAGTGA
>NZ_JBEXRA010000007.1:0-98075 GCF_040612855.1 Streptomyces sp. NPDC006332 | reverse complement strand
CACGAACTGACGAACTGACGAACTGACGAACTGACGAACTGACGAACTGACGAACTGACGAACTGACGAACTGACGAACTGACGAACTGACGAACTGACGAACTGGCGAAGTGACGTAGTGACGTCCTGGGGAGGGACTTCGTGATCCAACCGGTAGCAGTCATCGGTGCCGGCCCGTTCGGCCTGTCGACCGCGGCGCATCTGCGGGCGCGTGGCATTCCCGTCCGTGTCTTCGGCGAACCCATGGTCAGCTGGCGCGACCACATGCCCGCCGGAATGCTCCTGAAGTCGACCCCGGCCGCCTCCACCATCGACGCGCCGCAACCCGGCCACACCCTGGTCGACTACTGCGACGCCGCCGGCATCCGGCGGCTCGTGACGGACGAGGACATCATTCCCGTCGAGACCTTCATCGCGTACGGCGAGTGGTTCCAGCAGAAACTGGTGCCCGAGCTGGAGCGGGAACGGGTGGTGTCCGTGGACCGGCGGACCGGCGGGGGCTTCGAACTGAAGCTGGACTCGGGCGAGTTGTTCACCGCCCGTGCGGTCGTCGTGGCGACCGGCCTGTCGGGCCTCGCCCATCTGCCTGGGGAGCTGGCCGCGGCCGCGCCGGACGGCCCCGCCCCCACCGCGGCGCTCTCCCACAGCTCCCAGCACCACGATCTCAGCCGCTACGCCGGCCAGGAGCTGATCGTCGTCGGCGCCGGCCAGTCCGCGCTGGAGACAGCGGTGCTGGCGGCGGAGGCGGGCGCGCGGGTGCGTGTGGTGGCGCGCGGGCGCGGCAGTGTCGCGTTCGGGGCGCCCCCCTGGCGGCAGCCGAGGCTGCGTCCCGAGTCACCGTTCGGCCGCGCCTGGTCCCTGTGGGCGCTCAGCTACTACCCGCACCCCTACCGCCGCCTGCCGGCCCAGGCCCGCCACTACCTGGTCCGCCGGGTTCTGGGACCGCTGGGCGCGTGGTGGTTGCGCGAGCGCTTCGAGAGCACGGTGCGGGTCAGCGAGGTCGACCGGGTACTGAGCGCGGACACCGCCGACGGCCACCCGACGCTGACCGCCCTCGGCCTCACCGGCCGCAGGGAACGGATGGCGGCCGACCATGTCATCGCGGCCACCGGATACCGCGTGGACCTCGCCGCGATGGACTTCCTCGGCCACGAACTGCGCACCCGGCTCACGGTGAGCCGGGGCGCCCCGAAACTGGGCGCGGGGTACGTGTCGTCCGTCCCCGGCCTGTACTTCACCGGCCTGCCGTCGGCGGCGTCGTACGGGCCGGTGATGCGGTTCGTGTGCGGGACGGAGTTCGCGTCACCGAGGCTGGCGAAACACCTGGCCGCCGCCCACGGGTAGCCGCCCGCCACACTCCGCCGCGCCTGCCGCCTGCCGCCTGCCGTCCGCCGCCCGTCGCGCCGCCCACTGCCGGGCTCCCGCGTCTGCGGGCGGCGGCACCCGAGCCCCTCCGATCCCTCCGAGGAGCCTCAGCGCGACGACCGTTGTAGAGGGACAGGCGCGCGCGGCCGGAGCGGGCGTCACCGCGGGGGAAGGCGGTAGCCGTCCGGTTCGCGTCGAGTCGGCGGGGCGTTCCATCCGTATTCTCTGATCATGGCCGCACCTACCGCATATTCACTGATCGCCACCGACCTGGACGGAACGCTGCTCCGCGACGACGACACGTTCTCCGACCGGTCACTCGCCGCGCTCGCGCGGGTGGCGGCGGCCGGCGCCCGGCACCTCGTCGTCACCGGCCGGCCGGCGCCCAGGGTGCGGCCCCTCCTCGACGTCCTCGGCAGCGAGGGGCTCGCGGTGTGCGGGCAGGGCGCGCAGGTGTACGACGCCGGCGCGGGCCGTCTGCTGTGGTCGGTCACCCTGGACCGGGAGTTGGCCGAGACCGCGCTCGGCAAGATCGAGGCCGAGGTGGGCGAGGTGTACGCGGCCGTCGACCAGGACGGCGTCGACGGACTCACGCTCATCGAACCGGGCTACCTCATGCCCCACCCGACGCTGCCCGCGGTGCGCGTGAAACGGCGCGACGACCTGTGGTGCGAGCCCATCAGCAAGGTGCTGCTGCGTCACCCCGACCTGTCCGACGACGAGTTGGCGGCGACCGCCCGCTCGGTGGTCGGTTCCCTCGCCACGGTCACCATGTCCGGGCCCGGCACCGTCGAACTCCAGCCGTGCGGCATCACCAAGGCGACCGGCCTCGCACTGGCCGCCGACCGTCTGGGCCTCGGCCCGGAACGGACCGTCGCCTTCGGTGACATGCCCAACGACATCCCCATGTTCGACTGGGCCGCCCACGGCATCGCCATGGCGAACGCGCACCCCGAACTCAAGGCCGTGGCCGACGAGGTCACCCTGTCGAACGAGGACGACGGCATCGCCGTCGTCCTCGAAGGACTGTTTCCGCTCAGGTGAGGGCAGGTGAGGCTCAGTACGGGCCGTTCACGTTGTCGATCGAGCCGTACATCGCGGCCGCGTAGTTGCAGGCGGCGGTGATGTTCGCGACCGGGTCGAACGGGTCGAAGGACGTGCCGGCCACGTGGTACGCGGCGAAGGTCGGGTCGATCACCTGGAGCAGGCCCTTGGAGGGGGTGCCCGCGGCGGCGTTGGAGTCCCAGTTGTTGATGGCCAGCGGGTTGCCGGACGACTCGCGCATGATGTTGCGGTAGATCCCGTCGTACGAGCCGGGGATGCCCTTCTGCGCCATGATGTCCAGCGACTCGCGGATCCAGCCGTCGAGGTTGTTCGCGTACGTCTTGGCGACGACCTGGGTGGCCTGGGCGACGGACGTGGTGGGCTTGGCGGCGGGTGCGGCGGCCTTGTCGGCCGTGCTCGCCTTGGTCGTCTTGACCGTGAGCTTGAGACCCGTGTGGATCAGGCTGGGGTGGGCGCCGACAGCCTTGCGGTTGTCCTTGTAGAGCTGCTGCCAGCCACCGGGCGTGTGGTACTTGGTTGCGATGCTGCTGAGCGAGTCGCCCTTGGCCACGGTGTAGGTGATGGACCTGACCTGCGGTGCGGCGCTCGGGGCGCTCGCGGTGGGTGCGGCGCTCGCGGTGGTCGCGGTCAACAGCGGGAGGGCGAGAACGGCGGCGCCTGTTCCGGCGGCGACGACGCCTCGGACGAGCGGGCTGAGTCTGGAGCGGTGGTGGTTACCTCGTGCGGACATGGGGACGTTCCTCTCCGGCGCCTGCGAGGTGAGCTGTCGGGTTCGGGCGGGAGTTGCCCGGCCGTGCCCCCGTGAGGAGGCACGGCTTCACCCCGAGCCGTACCGGAATGTCCTGGAACGTCCCGAACGGCGGCTTACCTGGGTCCCCCGCTCCTGCCGTGCGGTGTTCGTCGGTGGATGTCTCTATGGGCGGCGGCAGGATTCGGCGTCCGCCCGACAGGCCGGGAACGTATGCGAGAGCACATGTCCGAAACAAGTGGCGGATTCACACCTCGTACCTATTGACCTTGGTCTGAGGTATTTGGGGCACTTGATCCTTTGCTGTTGCCAAGGGTCAACTGGCGCGAATGGCAAGGGGGAGGGTGGTGGCGTGAGGCCCGGGTGCGCTGGACCGTGAGTGACTCAACTCACGGTCGAGCACAAGACCGGCAAATCGGGCAATGAGCCCAACTCGGAGTCAACCGGCAGTCCGTGGGATCCGCTTCTCCCAGGTCCGGTGGAAGACCACCTCGTCGCCGTCCGTGCAGATCACCTCGTTCGAGGTGTGGAAGTCCGCTCCGTCACAGGTGAGCTCCGAGCGGGTACGTACGGTGGCCTCCCAGCCGAGCTCCGGCCGGTGCAGCCGGACCGACCAGTCCGAGCGGGCGCGGGCCGACAGGGGATCGGCCTCGTCGATCGTGTACGTCTCCAGGGCGTCCTCGGCGAACTCCAGCCCGTCGGGATACACCCGGGTGCCGCCGTAGCGCGGATCGACCTCCAGCCGCCACTCGCCCTTGGCCACGTCCCGCACGACCAGCCGCTCCGGACGCGGCTCCTCCAGCGTGACCGGCTGGGCGACGCCGAGCGGCGCGGACTGCTCCGGTTCCTCGAAGGTCACCGACGGGCCCGTCTCGTGGTCGCGCACCGGGAGGTCGAGCACGCTGCCGGCCGGGTCGAGGGTGAAGCCCGCCGCGGATTGCGGCTGCGGCCAGATCCACGGCCAGTAGGCGGAGGAGACGGCCAGCCGGATGCGGTGGCCGGCCGGGAAGGCGTGGCCGATGCCGTTCAGCTCGAACTCGACCTCCTCCGTGGCACCCGGCTCCCACGGCACCGCCCGGTCCCGCCCCTGGCGTGCGGACAGGTTCAGTACGCCCCGGGTGACCAGGGTCGAGGAGCCGTCCGGGGCGACATCGCAGAGCCGGGCGATCACCTGGCCGCGCGGCACCTCGGAACTCAGCCTGAGCCGCACCCTCGGCCGCCCCAGCACCCAGGTCTCCTCGCCCACCTCGAACTCGAAGCACACCGACCGCGCGTCCTCCTCCCGCTGGTCCGGCGGCAGGTCGGCGTCGTTCCCGAACGGGAAGAAACGACCGGCGTCGATGCCGGTGTGCTGCGGGGAGCGGACCGGGCGCGGGGCGCCCTGAAGGGCGTACGAGACGGTCGAGACGTGGGGGGAGGGCCAGGCCGGCTCGCCGACCCAGCGGCCGGGCAGGGTGTCGTACACCGTGGCCGGGGGGTGCGAGTCGCTGAGGTAGGCGCGCAGCAGGGGCTCGTCGAGAACGCCCGTGGTCTTTCCCTTCAGCCAGTGGTCCCACCAGCGCAGGGTCTCCTGGAGGAAGCCGATCGCGGGGCCGGGCGGCAGACCGCGGTCGGGGTACTGGTGGGACCAGGGGCCGATCAGGCCGCGCACCCGCTCGGGCGGCAGGTGCTCGACGAGCCTGAGAACCGTGTCGCGGTACGGGTCGTGCCAGCCGCCGACCGCCAGCACGGCCGCGTCGATCGCGCCGTAGTCCTCGCAGACGCTGCCGTGACGCCAGTAGCGGTCCCGGGTCTGGTGGTCGAGCCAGGTGTGGATGAAGGGATCGACCTCCTCCAAGCGCTCCAGCCACATCTGACGCCATGCCTCCCCGGCGTACAGCGGGTCCGGTGGCCGGGACACGAAGGCGAGCATGGTGGACGCCCAGGCGTGCATGTCCACCGCGAGGACGGAACCTCCCATGTAGTGCACGTCGTTGTCATAGCGGTCGTCGGTGGAGCAGACGGTGACGACCGCCTTGAGCGGCTCGGGTGCGAGGGCCGCGATCTGGAGGGAGTTGAAGCCGCCCCAGGAGATGCCGAACATGCCGACCTTGCCGTCGCACCAGGGCTGCGCCGCCAGCCAGTTGACGACCTCGACGCCGTCCGCCAGCTCGGTGGCGGAGTACTCGTCGCCGGGCACGCCCTCGCTGTTGCCGTGTCCGCGGACGTCCACTCGTACGGAGGCGTAACCGTGGCCCGCGTACCAGGGATGGCGTTGCCAGTCGCGGGGCGCGGTCCAGTCGGTCAGCCGGTAGGGCAGGTATTCGAGGATCGCGGGTACTGGTTCGTCCGTCAGGGGGCGCCACACGCGTGCGTAGAGGCGGGTCCCGTCCGGCAGCGGGATGCGGATGTCCTCGTGGGTCGTCTCGTAGGGGAAGGACGTACGGATGTGCATGAGGGTGACCCCGTGAGTTCAGTGGACCGGGTGCATGGTGCGGCGCAGCCACGGCGCGGCTGCCAGCACGGCCAGGCCCGCGGCCACCGCGATCGCGCCGTTGACGCCGAAGTAGGCCTGCTTGGACATGTCGTCGTACAGCTTCACCGTCTGGGCCTGGATGCCGTTGGCGAGCGCGAGGGACAGCATCCACAGCGACATGGTCTGGCTGGAGAAGGCGGCCGGGGCGAGCTTGCTGGTGGCCGACATGCCGGAGGTCTCCAGCAGGATGTCGCCGAGGCCGAGCAGCAGGTACGAGCCGACGATCCACCAGGCGGACATCAGGTAGTCGTCGGAGGCGTGTCCGGAGGTGGGCACGGCCATCAGCAGGAAGGACAGTCCGCCCAGGACGACCCCGATCGCGATCTTGTTGGAGGCGTGCGGCTGGCCGCGGCCCATCCGGACCCAGAGCGCGGCGACCACGGGCGCGAGAGCGACCTCGAAGGCACCCAGCGCGGAGGCGTACCAACTGGCGGGGAAGTCGAAGCCGAGGATGGTCGTCTCGGCGTTCGACGCGGCCAGCAGCATCATCGTCGAGTACGCCTGGAACAGGATGAAGTTGAAGGCGGTGGAGGCGAGGAAGAGCACCACGTAGGGGCGCAGCCGGCCGCGTTCCTCGGCGGTCACGCGGGGGCTTTTGAACATCACCGCGAAGTACACGACCGGGGCGATCACCGAGACCAGGGTGAGCAGGTCGACGAAGCGGTCCATGGTGAGCAGGCCGGCCATGGCGAGGGCGGTCGCGAGCACCGCGACGGCCACGATCCCCGCCACGATCAGTCGGACCGCGCGGCGCATCGCGTCGGGCGCGAGGGCGAATTCGGCCGCGCTCCGGCGTCCGGCCAGATGGCGGCGGCCCCACACGTACTGGATCAGTCCGAACGTCATGCCGATCGCCGCCGCCGAGAAGCCCCAGTGCCAGCCCTGGTGGTCGCCGAGCCAGCCGGTGATCAGCGGGCCCGCGAAGGCGCCGATGTTGATCGCCATGTAGTAGAGCGCGAAGCCGGCGTCACGGCGGTCGTCGTCGGTGGCGTAGAGCTTGCCGACCAGGGTGGCCGCGTTGGGCTTCAGCAGGCCCGTGCCGGCGCTGATCAGACCCAGACCCGCCCAGGTCATGGCGGCCGTGGGCACGGCCATGGCGTAGTGACCGCAGGCGATCAGGACGCCGCCCCACAGCACCGCCCGGTACGAGCCGAGGATGCGGTCGGCGAGCCAGCCGCCGGCGACGGAGACGAGGTAGACGAGCGTGCCGTAGGCGGCGGAGACGGAGGCGGCCGTCCCGGCCGACATGCCCAGGCCGCCGTGCGCGACCGTGTCGGCGAAGTAGAGGACGAGGATGGCCTGCATGCCGAGGAACGAGAAGCGTTCCCAGACCTCGAGACCGGAGAGGGTGAGCAGGCCCCCCGGGTGGCCGAAGAAGGCGCGGTCGTTCTTGGGGGTCGGCGGACTGCCGGGCGAGACATCGGCGGTGGTTCTGGACACGCTCAGCTACTTCCGTACAAGTCGGTACATACCAGTTTGTTATCAAGTGATCAAAAACATTCCGGCAGTGATCCGATACCGCCCAGGCTGGACGGGCAGGCCCTATCGGTGATCGAAACGTGACCGGATACGCTGACTTGAGTGAGGGCAGCGACCTATCGACAAACCGTGTAATCGCCAGCAGACACCAGCAGACAGGAGATCCTTCGTGACCGTCGTCGGGCCGTTCGGGCTGAGCGTGCGGGACCAGGCTCTGGAAGCCGATGTCCAGGCCGGATTGGCGGCTGTCGAGGAGGGACTGCTCGAGGCCACCAAGAGCGAGGTTCCCTTCATCACGGAGGCCGCCCAGCATCTGGTGAGGGCGGGCGGAAAACGCTTCCGGCCATTGCTCGTGATGCTTGCTGCCCAGTTCGGTGATCCCTATGCACCCGGAATCGTGCCGTCGGCGGTGGTCGTCGAGCTGACCCATCTGGCGACGCTGTACCACGACGACGTGATGGACGAGGCCGAGGTGCGGCGCGGGGTGGACAGCGCGAACGCCCGCTGGGGCAACTCGGTCGCCGTCCTCACCGGTGACTTCCTGTTCGCGCGCGCCTCGCACATCCTGGCCGACCTCGGGCCCGAGGCGGTCCGGGTCCAGGCCGAGGCGTTCGAACGCCTGGTCACCGGGCAGATCCTGGAGACCGCGGGCCCCCAGGACGGCCGGGACCCGGTCGAGCACTACCTCGACGTACTCGGCGGCAAGACGGGATCGCTGGTGGCGGTGGCGTGCCGCTTCGGGGCGATGATGTCGGGCGCCGACGAGACGGTGGTCGACGTGCTGACGCAGTACGGCGAGCGGCTGGGCGTCGCCTTCCAGCTCGCGGACGACGTCCTGGACATCGCGTCCGACTCCCACGAGTCCGGCAAGACCCCGGGCACCGACCTGCGCGAGGGCATCCCGACCCTGCCGGTCCTGCGGCTGCGCGAACGGGCGGCCCGGCTGGGCCTCGCCGAGGACGTCGCCCTGTGCGAGCTGCTGGACTCCGACCTCACCGACGACGAACGGCACGCCCGGGCACTGGCCGGCCTGCGCGCGCACCCGGCGCTGGAACAGGCCCGCCGTGACACGGTCCGCTACGCGGAGGACGCCCGCTCCGCGCTGTCCCCGCTGCGGGAGTGCGACGCGAAGCTGGCGCTCATGGAGTTGTGCGACGCGGTGGTCCACCGGGCGGGGTAACGAGGTACCGCTGATCCGCGCCGCTGCCGCGCATACCTACCTGTCCGATCCGAGGCGGCGGCTCCCCACGACCCCTAGGGGTCACGGTGAGCCGCCGCCTTCGCGTGTCATACCGGAGGTGTACGTGGAGTTGAGCCCGCGGGTTGACGCATCTTCACGACCCATTTGGTCAGATGGACACCACGGGAAAACACCAATCCTCACCGATTCGGGTGAGAATGGCGGCTACGGGGTGGACGTAGGGGAGTCGCACAGCCGCCGCCGACGACGGAGGTAAGGCACACATGGCACCGTACGAGTCCGACGACAGCACGACTGCCGCGGCGGAGGTCGACGACAGGTACCCGCGGCGGCGCAAGGCCGCGCGGTACGCCGTCCCGGTCGCGGTGGTGGGGGTGGCGGCGGCGACCCTCGGCCTCGTCCCCGCACTCGCCGACTCCGGCGATCCCGACCTGCCGAAGATCAGCGCACAGCAACTCATCGAGAAGATCGCCGCGTCGGACGTGCAGCAGCTGTCCGGCACGGTGAAGATCAGCACGGACCTCGGACTGCCCGACCTCGGCGGCCTGGAGAGCAGCCTGGCCTCCGGCGCCATGGAGTCGGGCAAGGGCGACGGCTCCTCCGCCGACCCGTCCGCCAAGCTGACCGAGCTCGCGACCGGCACCCACACCGTGCGCGTGGCGGCCGACGGCCCGGACCGGCAGAAGCTGTCCCTGCTGGAGAGCGGCTCCGAGTACAGCGTGATCCACAACGGCAAGGACGTCTGGGGCTACGACAGCAAGTCGAACGAGGTCTACCACGCCACCGAGTCCGGCAAGGCGGCCGCCGACAAGGAGCGCGACGTCCCGGCCACGCCCAAGGACCTCACCGAGGAGGCCCTCAAGGCGGTCGACGACACCACCTCCGTGACCGTCGACGGGACCGCGCAGGTCGCGGGGCGCGACGCCTACCGCCTCGTCATCAAGCCCAAGGACTCCGGCTCCACCGTCGGCCAGATCACCGTGGCCGTGGACTCGAAGACCGGGCTGCCGCTGAAGTTCACGCTGACCCCGTCGAGCGGCGGCGCCGCCGTCGTGGACGCGGGCTTCACCCAGGTCTCCTTCGCCGATCCGGCCGCCTCCACCTTCGACTTCACCCCGCCCAAGGGCGCGAAGGTCACCGAGGGAGAGAAGGGCGAGAAGGGCGAGATCCCCGAGAAGGGTGCGCACGGTCCGGCGGGCGCCAGGCCCGAGGAGGACCTCGGCAAGGGGCTCGACGGACTCAAGGTCATCGGCCAGGGCTGGAACTCCGTCGCCGTCCTCGACACCGGCGGCCAGGGCATGCCCAGCGGCTCCGAGGCCGGCGGCGACCTCGGCGGCTTCCTCGGCTCGCTCGGCGACAAGGTCACCGGCAAGTTCGGCTCGGGCACGGTCTTCTCGACCCGCCTGGTCAACGCCCTGATGACCGACGACGGCAAGGTCTACGTCGGCGCGGTCGACAAGGCCGCCCTGGTGAAGGCGGCCGACGCGGGGCGGTAAACCCGTAGGCGCACGCGGCGGGTAGCGTACGCGCACGACGAATCGAGGGAGCCGATGGGCGAAACGTCCGCCACGGAACCGGAGTTGGAGCCGGATCCCCAGGGTGTGGACGGCAGCGTCATCCACACCCGCGCGCTCACCAAGCGCTACCGCGGCGGACAACTCGCCGTCGACGGTCTCGACCTGACCGTCCCGGCGGGCAGCGTCTTCGGCTTCCTCGGCCCGAACGGCTCCGGCAAGACCACCACCATCCGCATGCTGATGGGCCTCATCGAGCCCACCTCGGGCGCGGCCCGGGTCCTGGGCCACCCCATGCCGCGCTCCTCGCGCTCCGTGCTCCCGCACGTCGGCGCCCTCATCGAGGGCCCGGCTCTCTACGGCTTCCTCTCCGGCCGCCAGAACCTGACCCGGTACGACGCAGCCGACCCGACCGCCGATCCGCGCACCCGGGCCGGCCGCGTCGCGGCGGCACTGGACCGGGTGGGGCTGGCGGCCGCCGCCGGCAAGAAGGCGAAGGCGTACTCGCTGGGCATGAAACAGCGCCTCGGTCTCGCCGCCGCATTGCTCCAGCCGCGCAAGCTGCTCGTTCTCGACGAGCCGACCAACGGCCTCGACCCGCAGGGCATGCGCGAGATCCGCTCCCTGATCCGGGAGCTGGCCTCCGACGGCACGACCGTCTTCCTCTCCTCCCACCTGCTCGACGAGATCGAGCAGGTCTGCACCCACGCGGCGGTGATGGCGCAGGGCCGGCTGATCGTCCAGGGTCCGGTGGCGGACCTGGCGGCGGGCACCCGTGGCCGGCTGGCCGTGACGACCCCGGACGCGGGGGAGGCGGCACGGGTACTGAAGGAACAGGGGGCCTCGGACGTGATCGTCACGGACGACCGGGTGACCGCCGAGCCACCGGACGGTGATCTCGCCGACGTGAACGCGGCGCTGGTGGCGGCGGGCGTCCGCGTCCGCGGCTTCGGGCTCCAACGGGCCTCCCTGGAGGACGCGTTCGTGGCGCTGACCGGGGAGGGCTTCGATGTCGCGGGCTGAGGGGGAGCGGGCTCAGGCCGTGCGGACCGGGCTCGAAGGGACGGGAAGCGAAGGGGCAGGGGTCGAAGGGGCAGGACTTGAAGGGACAGGCGTCGACCCCGCCGGGATCGAACCGTCCGGTACCGCGCCGACCGCGGCGGTACGCGCTCCTCGTGCGCGGTGGACCCTGGGCCTCCTGCGCAACGAACTGCTGACCACCTTCCGGCGCTGGCGCACGCTCGCGCTGCTCGGTGTGCTGGCGGCCGTGCCGATCCTGGTCGGGATCGCCGTGAAGCTGGAGACCAGTGACGGCTCGTCCTCCGGCCCCGGCGGCGGGGGAGGCCCGGCGTTCATCTCGCAGATCACCAACAACGGCCTGTTCCTGGTCTTCACCGCGCTCGCCGCGACACTCCCGTTCTTCCTGCCGATGGCGATCGGCGTCATCGCGGGCGACGCGATCGCCGGCGAGGCCAACGCGGGAACCCTGCGCTACCTCCTGGTCGCCCCCGCCGGCCGCAGCCGTCTCCTGCTCACCAAGTACGCGACGGTGATGGTCTTCTGCCTGGTCGCCACCCTGGTGGTCGCGGTCTCGGCGCTGACCGTCGGAGCGCTGCTGTTCCCGCTCGGCGACCTGGTCACGATCTCCGGCACCCGGATCAGCTTCGCCGACGGCCTCGGCAGGGCCCTGCTGATCGCCTTGGTGGTCGCCGCGTCACTGATCGGCGTGGCGGCCCTGGGCCTGTTCGTCTCCACCCTGACCGGCAGCGGCATCGCGGCGATGGCGACCACCGTGGGCCTGCTGATCACCATCCAGATCCTCGACCAGATCCCCCAACTCCACACGATCCAGCCGTACTTCTTCTCCCACTACTGGCTGTCCTTCGCCGACCTCATGCGCGACCCGGTGTACTGGGACGACCTGGTGAAGAACCTCGGCATCCAGGCCCTGTACGCGGCGGTGTTCGGCTCGGCGGCCTGGGCCCGCTTCACGGCGAAGGACGTGACGTCCTAGGGATCAGCGGGCCTCGTACGGGAAGCGCGCGAGGGGCGGTTCCTGCGCGAAGAAGGTCTTGGCGCGGGCCAGTGCCTCGGCGTCCCTCAGTACGTCGCCGGGCTTGCTGCCGTTGCCGAGCAGGACTCCACCGAACCGCATTCCCATGTACGCGGCCGAGTTGCTGAGCGTGCCGACCAGCGGGTCGGCCACCTCGCCCTTCTCATGCGCGAGCGCGGTGACGCCCCAGATGGTGCGCCCGGCCAGCGTGGCCTTGAAATCCAGACCGGGGGTGCGCAGCCAGCCCGACCAGTGGTCCAGGTAGCGCTTGGTGTGGGCGGAGACGGCATACCAGTACAGCGGGGACGCGATCACGAGGTCCGTCGCCGCGAGCGTGGCGTCGAGCAGCAGCGCGAGGTCGCCCTCGGTGGGGCGAGTGTGGTCGCTGTCGTGCCGCAGGTCCTCGAAGTCGGGGAGGGGATGCTCGGCGAGGTCGATCCACTGTTGCTCGACGTCCGCGGGGAGCTGCTCGGCGGCCCTGCGGGCCAGGAGCTCGGTGTTGCCGTCCTGGCGTGCGCTGCCCAGGACGAACAGGAAACGGCGGGTCATGGAGGTCCCCCAGTGATCGACGGTCGTCAGCTGTGTGTGCACGCACCGTGCCTGCGGACGACTGTGCCCGCGCAGGCATATTGAATGCGTACGCATCTTATGCACGCGCAATCAATGAGCGCAATCAGCCGTCATGCCGTTGATTGACCGCAGCAGCAGATCCTCCCGCCCACGCGGTGCCACAAGCTGGAGCCCGACCGGACAGCCGTCCGCCCCGAACCCCGCCGGAACACTCACCGCCGGATGCCCACTCAGGTTGAACGCCCAGGTGAGGGTGGTGGAGTAGCGCTCGCCGGGCCCTTCGTGCCCGTGCGGTGGGATGGGGGTGGTCGGGGTCAGCAGCAACTCCGCGTCGGCGAAGAGCGCGTCCAGGCTCCGGTCGTTCGCCGCCCGGACGCGGTGAGCGACGGCGAGGTCAGCACCGGTCGTGCGCAGCGCGAGCCAGGCGGGTGCCGGGTCTTCGAGACGAAGGTCGGTGTGTGGCCGCACGAGGCGTAGGGTGCCGGAGTCCGCGAGACGCACGGCCGCGGCGTGGGCGATCGCCACGGTCTCGGGGTCGGGGTCGGCGAAGCCGAGGGCGGGGGACCAGACTGCGGATGGGGGAGTCGTGGCGGTCCGGAGCATCGTGGCCGCGGACGTCGCGCGCGTCGCGTCAGAGTCGGTGTCCGGATGCCGCGCCACCGTGTCCATCGCCCGCCAGTACGCCGCCGCGTCCGCCGCGTGCCGGGTCAGGACGCCGGGCGCGGTGAGTCCCGTATGGTCGGCCGTCGGCAGCCGGCCGTTGGTGACCTTCAGCCCGATCACGCCGCACCACGCCGCCGGGATCCGCACCGTGCCCGCCCCGTCGCTGCCGGTCGCCAGCGGCACCAGCCCCGCCGCGACCGCCGCCGCGGACCCGGCCGAGGAGCCGCCGGGGGTGCGGTCGGCCCGCCAGGGATTCATGGTACGGCCGTGCGCGCCAAGTCCCCAGGTCTGCCAGGGAGTTCAGTGCCCGGGGACGGAGGTGGCACCCACGGCCACGCACCCGGCCGCGAGCAGCGGGCCCGCCGTACGCAGCCCGTGCCGCCCCTTCACTCCGATCGGAACGCCGGCCAGTGGGAGCACCTCCCCCGCCGCGACCCGGGCGTCCACCTCGCGAGCCCACCCCGGGGCGGCCTCCTCCCATACCTCGGCGAACGCGCACAGGGTCGGCTCGGCCCGCCGGATCCGCTCCAGTGTCTCGGCGACCACGTCGACGGCGGACAGGGCGCGCGACCGTACGGCGGAGGCGATCTGCTCACCGGAGAGTGGCAGGGAGATGGAGGGGATCGGGGAGCCGGGCGGGGAGGAGCGGTGGGCGCGGGTCATGCGATGGTGGCGGTGAGCCGGGCCAGCGCGCCCGTCTCGCGGGGCGCGGGGCCGGTCAGGTCGCCCAGGCGCCAGTCGGACACCCAGGGCACGCGGTACACGTCGATCGCCGACTCGATCACCTTGATCTGCTGGGCGAGCGGACGCGGAAGCCGTCCGGGCGCGTCCGCGACCAGCACGACCGCCGCGAGATCGAGGCCGGGAGGGGCCCCGCCGTGCCGGAAGGCCTCCAGGGTGTGCAGCGCGGAGCGCAGCCCGGCCGCATGGGTACGGGCGACGAGCAGGACGGATTTCGGGGCAGCGGGGCCGGGCCAGTCGCGTCCGCAGTCGTGACCGCCGTAGACGGTCGCGAGGGTGGAGGTGCCGGCGCCGCCGTGGGTGCCGACGAAGGAGTAGCGCCGGGGGGCCGCGGAGACGTGGACGGGCTCCGGCGGGACGGGCTCCGGCGCGCGCACGGGCCCGCGGATCCAGATCTCCGGTCCGAGTGGTGTGTCCGTCCGCATACCTGTCCCCATCTGCGTGATCGTTCCTGCTCACCCCTTCCTACCCGACGGCGGTCACCGCATCCGGGACGGTCTCTGACGAGCAGTGAGTTCCTGGAACGAGGCTGTGACGCCACGGTGACGTGAGAATCGCGGGCGAGCGGAGAGACTCGACAGTACGTGTACGACCGGATCTTGACGCTGGGGACGGAGTCCGACGGCGGGAGGGAGCACCATGGAACCCGAAGGTGCTGTCCGGCGACTCTCCGACGCATCCGAGTGAGGGAACCGATGTCTCGATTCAGCCGTGACAAGAAGCGGGACCACCAGGGGGCTCCCCAGCGGGCCGGGCGTCCGGCCGCCTCGGCGGTGCCGATCGACGTCCGCGTTCCCGGCGACGCCGGTCCGGGCTGCGCCTCCGTCGGCGGTGTCGGGGTTGTCGCGGCTCCCGGCGAGGAGATCCAGCAGACCGTCCTGAACCACCTTCACCGCATCGCCCGCGCCACCGGTCACACCGTCCTGGCCACCATCCACGACACCCGCATCGGCTACGTCGTCCCTCTCCGGGTCGCCCCTGACGGTTCGAGCGACTTCAGTTCGGAGCCGGTGCGGCTGGAATCGGCGGGCGAGCGGGACCAGCGGGAGGGGGCGGAGGGACCAGGAGAGTCGGCGGCGTCCGGGTCGGCGCCTCTGCGGTCACCCGTCTGGCCGGAGGCGCCCGCGCCGATGGACACCGACTGGCCCGAGCCGGCGACCGACGTGCCCGCCCCGCCGCCACCGCCCGCCCCGCCCGTGGTCCCCGTTCAGCCCCAGTGGGCGCAGTACGACAGCCCCACGGATCTGCCGCCGGAGGTGCCGGAGCCCGAGCGGGACGAGGCGCCGACGTTCCGGATGCGGGCCGTCCCGGCTGACGCCGTGCCCGAGGGCGCACTGTCGGCCGGGACGACGCCCGACGACGAGGCCGAACCGACGTTCACGCTGCGCACGCTGCCGCAGTCGCCGCCGACCTCCACCCCCGGCACGGTCACCGCCCCGACAGGCGTGTTCGGCCCGCCGCCCGTGATGGACACATCCCCCGCGTCCCCCACACCCCCACCCTCCCGCGCACCGCTCCTCGCCCCCGAGCCCGCCGACGACCTCGGCCTCGACCCCGCCCCCAAACCCACCCCGCCCCGCGGCTTCGACGCCGTCGCCGAGGCTGTTCTCGGGGACGGCCCCCTCACCGCGCCCGGTGACGATGCCGCGCCCGCCCTGCTCGCCGAGCCGATGGGGCGGATCAACGAGGAGGTGAAGGCGGGGCGCACGGACGCCGCGGCGGAGCTGGCGGAGCACACCGTGGCGCAGGCCTCGCAGACCTTGGGGCCGGAGCATCCCGAGGTGCTGCGGTTGCGTGAACTGACCGCCTACATCGCCTACTTGGCCGACGACCCGGTCCGGGCGTTCCGTCTCTCCCTGGACCTCGCGCACGTCCACCACCGCGCCCAGGACGCGGAGGCCGCGTACGGCAACGTGCAGAGCGCCTTCACCGCCTGGCGTGCCGTACGCGATCCGCGTGAGGGACTGGACCTGGGCCACGCCCTGATCGCCCTGTGGACCGAGCTCGCCGCCGAGGAGGGCCCCGCCGCCGACGACGCCGAGCAGTTGGAGAAGGCGCACGCCCGCATGGGCCGGCTCACCGACCGCGCCGGAGACAGCGACTGACCGTCACGCCGGGGCCGCCGGGGCCGCCGGGGCCGCCGGGCGAGCTGGTGCCGTGGCAGGCACGGCACCAGCGCGAACGCACCGTTACGCCGACAACTGCCACACCGCGTACGCGATCGCGTCGCTGTTGCGGTCCAGCGCCGTGTCGTCGATGTTGGCCGTCGTGTCGCACGACGAGTGGTAGCAGCGGTCGAACGCCCGCCCCGAGGTCCCGCCCCACTTGGCCGCCTGCGCTGCCGTCTTGACGTAGTCGGCGCCGCTGAACAGCCCGCCCACCGGCACACCCGCGTTCTTGAAGGGCGCGTGGTCGGAGCGGCCGTCGCCCTCGGTCTCGATCTCCGTCGGCACCCCGAGCCCGGTGAAGTACGTCTTGAACGTCTTCTCGATGGCCGGGTCGTCGTCATAGACGAAATATCCGGGATTCGGCGAGCCGATCATGTCGAAGTTCAGGTACCCGCTGATCCGTGAACGGTTCGCGGTGGAGAGGTTGTTGACGTAGTAACGGGAGCCCACCATCCCCAGTTCCTCCGCGCCCCACCAGGCGAACCGCAGGTGCTTGGTGGGCTGGAAGTTCGCCCGGGACACGGCGAGCGCGGTCTCCAGGATCCCCGCCGATCCGGACCCGTTGTCGTTGATGCCGGCGCCGGCCGTGACGCTGTCCAGGTGCGAGCCCGCCATGACGACCTGGTTGGTGTCCCCGCCGGGCCAGTCGGCGATCAGGTTGTAGCCGACGCGGCCGGAGGACGTGAACTGCTGGACCGTCGTGGTGAATCCGGCGGCGTCCAGCTTGGCCTTCACATAGTCGAGGGAGGCCTTGTAGCCGGCGCGGCCGTGCGCCCGGTTGCCGCCGTTGGCGGTGGCGATGGACTGTAACTGCGTGAGATGTGCCTTGACGTTGGCCACGGATATGTCGGGCGCGGCGGCCACCGTCGTGCCGGCCGCGGGTACCGCGCCGGCGAGTGATCCGCCGGCCAGGAGCGAGGCGGCGACGACGGCGGTGGCCGTGGCGCGCCCGGGAACCGAGAGCTTCATAGGTGGGGGGCTCCGAATTCCTGAGGGAATGAGTGACCGATGGTGAAGCTGAGTCTGAAGTTCCGTCAAGAGCACGATCAGGTCAGCACTGTTCGTCAGCGGAACCATCCGCGCTCAGTGCACGCAGAACTCGTTCCCTTCCGGATCCGTCATCACCACCCACTCGCCCCCCGGCTCGTTCACCTCCCGCAGCACACTCGCCCCGAGCCCCGTCAGCCGCTCCACCTCACCGGCGCGCCGCCCCTCGCCGGGGTGGAGGTCGAGATGGAGCCGGTTCTTGACCGTCTTCGCCTCCGGCACCCGCTGGAACAGCAGCCGCCGCCCCAGCCCGGTCCCGCTCTCCTTGTCGTACGGGTCCTCGGGATGCCGTACGGCGATCAGGTCCCGCCAGGCACGGCGGCCGTGCGACTCGACGGTCAGTTCGGCCGGCGCGGCCCCGAGGTCCAGCAGCTTCTCGATGAGCGCGCTGTTGTCCTCGACCTGGTAGCCGAGCGCCGCGGCCCAGAAGTCGGCCTGCGCGTGCGGATCGCCGGCGTCGATGACGAGCTTCCAGTGCACAGGGCTGGGTGTGGTCTGAGTCATATAACCAGTTATACTGGTTATATGGGCGAGCGTGCGATGGAATCGCCCGGACGGGGGCGTCCGGCTGCCCCCGTCGATTCCCCGGGCCTGACCCTGGTCTCGTACGGCGGCAAGACCTTCCGCTTCGACCCGGGCGCCCTGTGTCTGGAACTGGTGGCGACGGGCGGACCGGGTGAGTTCGCACGGTTCGAGGTCCTGCACGCACCGGCCGACCTGGTGACCTGGGCGGGCCGGAGCCGGTTGCCGAACGGGCTTGAACTCGCCGTCACTGAAGGGGAGTTGCTGCGGGCGCGCGAGCTTCGCGACACCCTCTTCCGGCTCGCCGCGGACCGCGCCCACGGCCGACCGCTCCAGCCGTCCCACCTCGATGCCGTCAACGCGGCCGCCGTAGAGTCCCCGCTGGTCCCCCGTATCGCCCCGGACGGCACCCACGCCTGGGCCCCGGGCGCCACGGGCGCCCAGCTCCTGTCGACGGTCGCCCGGGACGCGATCGACCTCTTCACCGGCCCGTACGCCGACCGTGTCCGCGAATGCGGCTCGGACCACTGCTCTCTGCTGTTCGTCGACACCTCCCGCCCGGGCCGCCGCCGCTGGTGCGCGATGGAGCACTGCGGGAACCGGGAGAAGGCGCGGACGTTCAGATCGCGCCGGCCCACCGAGGAGAGCTGACCTCGGCGAGCCCCTTGCGAGCGCTGCGTCGGGTGGGGGGCGGGACCGCCGACTACGGCTTGGCGGCGGGACCGCCGGCTACGGCTTGGTGGCGGGACCGCCGACTACGGCTTGGCGGCGGAGGGGCCCAGCGGCTCCGGATCCAGCGCCCGCGCATTCCCCTGGCGCGGCTCCGGATTCAGCGGCTCCGGGTCGAGCGCCTTCGCGTCCGAGTCCGGCGTCATGGAGGCCGGCGCCATGGAGTCCAGCGCCTTGCACTCAGGCGGTTCGGCGCCGGACCGCTCCGCGCTGGACCGCTCCGCGGCCGACGGCTTGGCTCCGGCGGCGACGCCGCCCGCGTGCCGGGCGGCGCTCACCGTGCCGGTCGCCGTGGCCGTCGTCGCCGCCGTCGTCGTGGCCGTCGCCATGGCGGTGGCGGGCCCGCCGGTCTCGGACCGAAGCGTGCGGGCGGCGCGGCGGGCGGTGCGCAGGGCGTCCCAGGTGAGCAGCGTCAGCGCCAGCCAGACCAGCGCGAAGCCGGCCCAGCGCTCGGGCGGCATCGCCTCGTGGAAGTACAGGATGCCGAGCAGGAACTGGAAGGCCGGCGCGAGGTACTGCAGCAACCCCAGCGTCGACAGCGGGACGCGGATAGCGGCGGCGCCGAAGCAGACGAGGGGGATCGCGGTGACGATGCCGGTCGAGGCGAGCAGGGCCGCGTGCCCCACGCCCTCGGAGGCGAACGTGGCATCACCCCGCGCGCCGAGCCACAGCAGGTAGGCGAGCGCGGGCAGGAACTGGATCGCGGTCTCGGCGGCCAGCGATTCCACGCCCCCCAGATTGACCTTCTTCTTCACCAGTCCGTACGTGGCGAAGGAGAAGGCGAGAGTCAGTGAGATCCACGGCGGCTGCCCGTACCCGACGGCGAGCACCAGGACGGCCGCGAAACCGATGCCGACCGCCGCCCACTGCACGGGCCGCAGCCGTTCCTTCAGGATCAGGACGCCCATCGCGATGGTGACGAGGGGGTTGATGAAGTACCCGAGCGAGGCCTCGACCACGTGGCCCGAGTTCACCGCCCAGATGTAGACGCCCCAGTTCACGGTGATGACGGCCGCGGCCACCGCGACCAGCCCCAGCCTGCGCGGCTGCCGCAGCAGCTCACCGGCCCACGCCCAGCGCCGCACGGCGACCAGCGCGACGGCGACGAAGGCCAGGGACCAGACCATCCGGTGGGCGAGGATCTCGACCGCCCCGGCGGGCTTCAGCAGGGGCCAGAAGAGCGGCACGAGTCCCCACATCCCGTACGCCGCGAAGCCGTTCAGCAGACCTATCCGGCCTTCACTCCTCGACGTCCCGGCCACGGGCCCTCCCTCTCGCGCTCTGCTCGCCTGCACGAAGGTAGCGCCGAGCACCCCCGGCTGTCATGTCCGTATCGGCATACGGTCATGACAGCCGGGGGTGGGTGCCCGAAGGCCCGACGGGGGAGTTCGACCTCGGGGCGCCGGTCCGCTCGGGTCAGCCCTTGAGCGCGGCCGCGATCGCCTCGGAGAGGGGCGTGGTCGGACGGCCGGCCAGGCGGGACAGGTCACCGGTGGACACGACCAGCTCGCCCTTCTCGATGGACGCGTCCACGCCGGCGAGGGTCGCGGCGAGCGGCTCGGGCAGCCCGGCGCCGGTCAGGATCCCGGTGAGCGCCTCGACGGAGACGGGGCTGTAGGCGATCTCCTTGCCGGTCTGCCGGCTCAGTTCGGCCGCGTACTCGGCGAAGCTCCACGCCTCGTCGCCGCCCAGCTCGTAGGTCTTGTTCTCGTGCCCCTCGCCGGTCAGTACGGCGACCGCGGCGGCCGCGTAGTCGGCGCGCGAGGCGGAGGAGACCCGGCCCTCACCGGCGGCGGCCACGACCGCGTTGTGCTCCAGCACCGGGGCGAGGTTCTCGGTGTAGTTCTCGTGGTACCAGCCGTTGCGCAGCAGCACGTAGGGCACGCCGGAGGCGAGCAGCGCCTCCTCGGTGCCGCGGTGGTCGTCGGCGAGTGCGGCGGTCAGGCTGCCCGGGGCGCTGGTGTACGCGAGCAGTGCCACACCGGCTGCCTTCGCGGCGGCTATGACGCCCTGGTGCTGCTGGACACGGCCCTTGTCGAACTCGTTGCCCGAGACGAGCAGCACCTTGTCGCCGGCCGCGAACAGCCCGTCCAGGGAGGCGGGGGTGTTGTAGTCGGCGAGCGCGATCTTCACGCCGCGGGCCGCGAGGTCGGCGGCCTTCTCCGCGTTGCGGACGACCGCGGTGATCTGGTCGGCCGGAACCTTCTCCAGCAGCTGTTCCACGACGTGGCGACCCAGGTGGCCGGTGGCTCCGGTGACGACGATGCTCATGATGGAAACTCCTTGTGGGGTGCGTTGCCGCTAACCCTACGTCGTGCGCTAACTCTTCGAAAGTACCCACTTTGAAGTAAGTGCCCCCCTGGCGGTAAGTGCTCGCCCACTCCGCGGGTGGCGCCCGAGGGGGGCACACGTATGTCAGGGCGTCTGTCGGCCCAAGCCCCACGTCCCCCCATGCGCCCCCTCTCCGCCTCCCGTGCCGACCTAGGTCCCCGGGCATGCTGGGATGCGGAGTACTACGCCCACTGTGCGACCGGCTCGCGAGCCACCGTTCGGCGCACGGTCACCGGATCCAGGGGGATGCCTTGACATGGCCACACGGAATCTGGCCGCGCGCAGTATCGGTTCTGCGGTAGTGGCGGGGCTGGGCTTCTTACGGACATCTCTCGCCTGGGGTACTCGCCGAAGGCGCCAACAGGACGTGCTGCTGGCGTTGCTGCGGCAGCTCGAAGTGATGACCGAGGAGATCCACCGGGCGAACCTGATCCAGCAGTACCGCCTCACGGTGGACCAGATGAACCGGACCATCGACGACCCCTCCCTGGCGGACGCGTCGAGCACCCTGACCGGCCTGACCGAGGGCAAGCGACGCCAACTGCTCTTCGCCAACCGGCAGTACGGATCCCTGCTCCTGGCTCATCGCGTCGGGGCCTGCGGCTGGGACGAGCTCCTCGGCCATCTGCGCGTTCTGTGTCGCAACGCCGTCTTCGCGGAGTACTGGGACCGTACGGCCGAGCACCGGCGCAGCATCCCCGCGGACTCGGTCGAGGCGCAGGTCGGTGCGGCGGTCGACATCATGATGGAGGAACTCGCGGAGGACCCCGAGGAATGGTGGATCGTGGGGCCGTCGGCCACCGCCGAACCGCCCGCCTGACGGGCGGGGCACCGCCCGTCGCGTACGAACCCACCGGGCAGGGACCGCTGCCGCCGAGGGCGTCAATCGCGGGGAGCCGCTGCCGAGCGAACGAAGGGAATTCTTCCCCGTCAAGAGTGTCGAAGGCGGGGTTGACCATAGAGGATCTTGATAGCGTGACCGGACTGTCACCGGGTGGTAAAGAGGCTCCGAGTGCCCCGCGAATTCCCTGTCCCCAACGTCGTCCGTCGCATCGGGGACCCGCCCAGGTTGAGGGGCAGCCAGACCTCGGAGACCTGCCCGGACCTCTTCGAGCTGAGTGACGGCAACTTCGCCGTCATCGGCACCGAGGCCACGGCCGCGCTGGACCCCCAGCTACCCGCCGACGCGGCTCGCGCCGACTACGAACGGATCGTGGTCATCAGCCGCGAGACCCTGATCCGCGCCAAGAGGGACATCCCCGACGTGTGATGACAGCGCGTGCATCCATGCGCCCCCTTTGCCATCGGTCGCGAAACGGTGAACCGAGCAAGCCGGATGTGTGACACGCGCCGACATCGGAGAGGGCCCGGCCGCTCCACGCGCCGGGCCCTCCTGTGACGTACGACTGACGTACGACTGACGTACGGCCCCCGATCAGCCGACGACGGTCCAGGTGTCCCCACCCGCCAGCAATGCCCCCAGATCCCCCTTGCCCTTCTGCTCGATCGCCGTGTCCAGCTGATCCGCCATCTGTGTGTCGTAGACGGGCCGTTGCACGGACCGCAGCACCCCGATCGGGGTGTGGTGCAGGGTGTCCGGGTCCGCCAGGCGGGACAGGGCGAACGCCGTGGTGGGGGAGGCGGCGTGGGCGTCGTGGACCAGGATGTCCGACTCGTTGTCCGGGGTGACGTCCACGACCCTCAGGTCACCGGTCGCCGGGTCCCGGACCACGCCGCGCGAACCTCCCTCACCGCCGAAGCGGATCGGCCGGCCGTGCTCAAGCCGGATCACCGCCTCCTCGGCCGACTGGTTGTCCTTCAGCGCTTCGAAGGCGCCGTCGTTGAAGATGTTGCAGTTCTGGTAGATCTCGATCAGCGCGGTGCCCTGATGGGCGGCCGCCTCCCGCAGCACCCCCGTCAGGTGCTTGCGGTCCGAGTCGATGGTCCGCGCCACGAACGACGCCTCCGCGCCGAGCGCGAGGGACACCGGGTTGAAGGGGGCGTCCAGCGACCCCATCGGCGTCGACTTGGTGATCTTGCCGACCTCGGAGGTGGGTGAGTACTGGCCCTTGGTGAGCCCGTAGATCCGGTTGTTGAAGAGGAGGATCTTCAGGTTCACGTTCCGCCGCAGGGCGTGGATCAGGTGGTTGCCGCCGATGGACAGCGCGTCCCCGTCACCGGTGACCACCCACACCGACAGGTCCCGCCTGCTGGACGCGAGCCCCGTCGCGATCGCGGGCGCGCGGCCGTGGATGGAGTGCATGCCGTAGGTGTTCATGTAGTACGGGAAGCGGGAGGAGCAGCCGATGCCCGAGACGAAGACGATGTTCTCCTTGGCCAGACCCAGCTCGGGCATGAAGCCCTGCACCGCGGCGAGGATCGCGTAGTCACCGCAGCCGGGGCACCAGCGCACTTCCTGGTCGGACTTGAAGTCCTTCATGGACTGCCGGGCCTCGGCCTTGGGAACGAGCGAAAGCGCCTCGACCGTGCCCGTGCCTTCCGTGGACGTCTCAGCCATCGATGGCCTCCTTGAGTGCCGCGGCGAGCTGCTCCGCCTTGAACGGCATACCGTTGACCTGGTTGTACGAGCGGGCGTCGACCAGGTACTTCGCCCGCACCAGCGTGGCGAGCTGACCGAGGTTCATCTCGGGGATCACCACCTTCTCGTACGCCTTCAGCACCTCGCCCAGATTCCGCGGGAACGGGTTGAGGTGACGCAGATGGGCCTGCGCGATCGACTCGCCGGCCGTCCGCAGCCGCCGTACCGCCGCCGTGATCGGCCCGTACGTCGAGCCCCAGCCCAGTACCAGGGTCCGCGCCCCGTGCGGATCGTCGACCTCGATGTCCGGTACGTCGATGCCGTCGATCTTGGCCTGGCGGGTGCGGACCATGAACTCGTGGTTCGCGGGGTCGTAGGAGATGTTGCCGGTGCCGTCCTGCTTCTCGATGCCGCCGATGCGGTGCTCCAGGCCCGGCGTGCCCGGGATCGCCCACGGGCGGGCGAGGGTCTCGGGGTCGCGCTTGTACGGCCAGAACACCTCGGTGCCGTCGTCCAGGGTGTGGTTCGGGCCCTGCGTGAACTGCACCCGCAGGTCCGGCAGTTCGTCCAGTTCCGGGATGCGCCAGGGTTCGGAGCCGTTGGCCAGGTAGCCGTCGGACAGCAGCATCACCGGCGTGCGGTACGTCAGCGCGACGCGCGCCGCCTCCATGGCCGCGTCGAAGCAGTCGGCCGGGGTGCGCGGGGCGATCACCGGGACCGGGGCCTCGCCGTTGCGCCCGTACATCGCCTGCAGCAGGTCCGCCTGCTCGGTCTTGGTGGGCAGACCGGTCGACGGGCCGCCGCGCTGGATGTCGATCACCAGCAGCGGCAGTTCGAGGGAGACCGCGAGGCCGATGGTCTCGCTCTTGAGCGCGACTCCGGGCCCGCTGGTCGTGGTCACCGCCAGCGAGCCGCCGAAGGCCGCGCCCAGCGCCGCGCCGATACCCGCGATCTCGTCCTCGGCCTGGAAGGTGCGCACGCCGAAGTTCTTGTGCTTGCTGAGCTCGTGCAGGATGTCCGAGGCCGGGGTGATCGGGTACGAGCCCAGGAACAGCGGCAGGTCCGCCTGGCGGGAGGCCGCGACCAGGCCGTACGACAGCGCCAGGTTCCCGGAGATGTTCCGGTACGTGCCGACCGGGAAGGCCGTGGTCGCCGGGGCGATCTCGTAGGAGACCGCGAAGTCCTCGGTGGTCTCACCGAAGTTCCAGCCCGCGCGGAAGGCGGCGATGTTGGCGGCCGCGATCTCGGGCTTCTTGGCGAACTTCGACCTCAGGAACTTCTCCGTGCCCTCGGTGGGCCGGTGGTACATCCATGACAAGAGGCCGAGCGCGAACATGTTCTTGCTGCGCTCGGCCTCTTTGCGGGTGAGGTCGAATTCCTTGAGTGCCTCGACGGTCAGGGTGGTCAGTGGGACCGGGTGGAGCTGGTAACCGTCGAGGGAACCGTCTTCCAGTGGGGAAGCGCCGTACCCCACTTTCTGCATCGCCCGTTTCGTGAACTCGTCCGTGTTGACGATGATCTCCGCGCCGCGCGGCAGGTCGCCGACGTTGGCTCTGAGAGCGGCCGGGTTCATCGCCACCAGCACGTTGGGCGCGTCGCCCGGCGTGAGGATGTCGTGGTCGGCGAAGTGCAACTGGAAGGACGAGACACCGGGCAGGGTCCCTGCGGGGGCGCGGATCTCGGCGGGGAAGTTCGGCAGCGTCGACAGGTCGTTGCCGAAGGACGCCGTCTCCGAGGTGAAGCGGTCGCCGGTGAGTTGCATGCCGTCACCCGAGTCCCCCGCGAAACGGATGATCACCCGGTCCAGACGGCGGACGTTCTTCACGCCCGCCGTGGTGCGCTGCTCTCCCGTGACGGATCCGTCGGCCTGCTCCGCTGGGCTACTGACCTGGCTGGTCACTGAACTGGACCTCCCTAGAGGCGGCTGTCTGGGAGCGGCCGTCCCGCTGGCCTCCCAAGAGCAACCCTACGACCGTAAGGGTCGCCTTCCCTGGGTCATTCGCATGATGGACACGCCTTTGAGACGATGGAGAACGCTGATTTGTCATGATTTACCCGCCCCCGACATTCACTGTGAAGACGCTCTCGCGCGACCCCCCGTTCTCGTCCCGCGAGTGATGGACCCCGGCCTATCTGACACAGTGTCAGATTGTCAGGAGTTCAGATAGGTGAGGACCGCCAGCACGCGCCGGTGGTCCCCGTCGCTCGGGGACAGCCCGAGTTTCAGGAAGATGTTGCTGACGTGCTTCTCCACGGCTCCGTCGCTCACCACCAGTTGCCGCGCGATCGCGGAGTTGGTCCGCCCCTCCGCCATCAGGCCCAGCACCTCGCGCTCTCGCGGGGTGAGACCCGCGAGCACGTCCTGCTTGCGGGAGCGGCCCAGCAACTGGGCGACGACCTCCGGGTCGAGGGCCGTACCGCCCTCAGCCACCCGGACCACCGCGTCCACGAACTCACGCACCTCGGCCACCCGGTCCTTGAGCAGATAGCCGACGCCGCGACTCGAACCGGCCAGCAGTTCGGTGGCGTAGCGCTCCTCCACGTACTGCGACAGCACGAGCACCCCGAGCCCCGGATGCGCCTTGCGCAGCTGGACCGCCGCCCGCACGCCCTCGTCGGTGTGCGTCGGCGGCATCCGTACGTCCGCCACCACGACGTCCGGCAGCTCGCCCTGCGCTTCCAGCTCGGTGATGGTCTTGATCAACGCCTCGCCGTCACCGACCCCGGCCACCACGTCATGTCCACGGTCGGTCAACAGCCGGGTCAGGCCCTCCCTCAGCAGCACCGAATCCTCGGCGATGACCACCTGCACCCTGTCCTCCACGATTTTTGGCCCCCGAGCCCCTGTAGTGGGCCGAAACCGGCCCCGTCCCCATCCCTTGGGGGGCAGTATCCCGCGATCCGACCTTCCTCACCGGGCCTGTGGACAGACCGGGCGCGGCGCGCGTGACCGGGTTGGTGGCACGGCTGGGGGTTCGGTTGCACGGCTGAGGGTTCGGTGACCGGGCTGGGGGTTCGGTGACCGGGGCACCCCTCGGCCCCCTGATCCGCGGGGAATTCGCAGATCAGGGGGCCGAAGCGAGCGACCGGGCTACACCGCTCGCCAGGGCAGTTCGGCGGTGATCCGGGTCGGGCCACCGGCCGGCGAGTCCACCACCAGGATTCCGTCCACCGCGTCCAGCCGCTCGGCCAAGCCGGCCAGCCCCGAACCGGCGGAGGTGTCCGCGCCGCCGACCCCGTCGTCCACGACCTGGAGCATCAGGCGGTTCTCCACCTGCCACACGTCCACCGACGCCTGCGTGGCGCGCGAGTGCTTGCTGATGTTCTGCAGCAGCTCCGACACCGTGAAGTACGCGATCCCCTCGATCGCCGGGGCCGGCCGCGCCGACAGGTCCACCTCCACCTGCACCGGCACCGTGCACCGCGAGGCGACGGAGGACAGCGCGGCGTCCAGACCGCGGTCCGTCAGTACGGCCGGGTGGATGCCCCGGGCCAGGTCCCGCAGCTCCTGCAACGCCGTCTTCACCTCGCCGTGCGCGTCCCCCACCAGCTGGGCCGCCTCCTGCGGATTCTCCGCCAGCTTCTCCTTCGCCAGCCCCAGGTCCATCGCCAGCGCCACCAGCCGGGCCTGCGCCCCGTCGTGCAGGTCCCGCTCGATGCGCCGCAGGTCCGCGGCGGCCGTGTCGACCACGACCCCCCGGTCCGACTCCAGCTCCACCACCCGCGCCGACAGCCGCGACGGCCCGAGCAGCCCGTGCACCAGCAGCCGGTCCACCATGGTCAGCGCCCGCAGGATCCAGGGCGTGGCCAGCGTGATCAACAGGCCCACCAGCGCCGTCACGGTGATCTCGAACGGGTTGTCGAGGTACACCTGGTGGCTCTCGTCGCCGTACAGCTGGATCCCGTCCTGCCCGCCGTACAGCGGGAAGAGCCAGAACCACACCGGGTACGTCATCAGCGTCCAGCCGAGCGCGAAGAAGTTCACCGCGACGACGAAGGAGAACACCGACCACGGCAGGTGCACCAGCGTGTACAGCACGCTCCGCCACGACGTGCCGCTCTTCAGCACGGCGCCCATCCAGGCCAGCGCGCCCTGCTTCTTGATCCGCAGCGGCTCCGGGTCGGCCACGTCGAGTCCGAGCAGTCCCCGCGCGCGGGCCCGCTCCAGCGCCCCGAGCCCCCGGCAGCCGGCCAGCCCCGCCGCCAGCACCGGAATCCCGAGGAACGTCACCAGCAGCCCCATGCCGAGGGTGACCATCGTGACGGCGTACACGAACATCAGGACGCCGATCGGCAGACCCAGCAGTACGTACGCCAGTTCGCGCCAGCTGCGCGCCTCGAACGGCGCCCGCAGCCCGGCCGGCAGACGATGCCGACGTGCCCCGTCGGGGAACCCGAGCTCGCTGTCGTGCCCGTAGCTCTGTCCGTAGTGCGTGGCCATCGCCTCGTCCTTCTCCTCGTCCTGCGGCTGTGCCGTCGTACCTTCACTCTGCTGTGCCGCGCGCCTGCGGACCATGGAGTCCGTCGGCGTCTCGGAAGGGGGGTTTTCCCTACCGCTGCCGCCTGCCGCCTGCCGCCTGCCGCCTACCGCCTACCGCCTACCGCCGTGCCCGCGGGACCCGCCCGCGCCGGAGGCCTCGTCGCGGTCCCGCCAGGGCAGCTCCGCGGTGACGATCGTCGGACCGCCCGGGGGTGAGTCGATGACGAAGAGGCCGTCCACGGCGTCCAGGCGGTCGGCGAGGCCACGCATGCCCGTACCGCCGTCGAGGCGCGCACCACCGCGGCCGTCGTCCCACACCTGGATCAGCAGCCGGTCGTCGGATCGCCACACGTCCACCGACGCCGATCTCGCCCCGCTGTGCTTGCTGACGTTCTGCAGCAGCTCCGAGACGGTGAAGTAGGCGATGCCCTCGATGGCCGCGACCGGCCTGGCATCCAGGTCCGCCGTCACCTTCACCGGCACCGTGCACCGCGAGGCGACGGAGGACAGCGCGGCGTCCAGACCGCGGTCGGTCAGGACGGCGGGGTGGATGCCCCGGGCGAGGTCCCGCAGCTCCTGCAGCGCGAGTTTCACCTCGCCGTGCGCCTCCTCGACCATCGCCGCCACGACCTTGTCGTCGGCCTGCCCCTCCAGCAGCCGCTCCTTGGCCATGCCCAGCCCCATCGCCAGATTGACCAGCCGGGCCTGCGCGCCGTCGTGCAGATCGCGCTCGATGCGGCGCAGATCGGCCGCGGCCGTGTCGACGACGACACCCCGGTCGGACTCCAGCTCGGTGATCCGCCGCTCCAGTTCGTCGGAGGGCGACAGCAGACCGCGCACCATCGCCCGGTCGACATTGGTCAGCCCCCGCGCGATGAGGGGCAGCACCGGCCACAGCACGAACAGCGAGGTCAGCGTGAAGGTGAAGGTGAAAATGCCCCAGGGCAGCCGGATGAAGTCGTACAGCATCGTCCGCCAGCCGACCGGGTCCTTCAGCCCCGTCCACAGCCGCTGGAGGAATCCGCCGCCCCTCCTGCCCCACGGCAGCGGGCTCGGCTCGTCCACCCGCACCCCGAGCAGCGCCCTGGCCCGCGCCCGCTCCAGCCTGCCCAGCTGACGGGCCCCCATCAGCCCGAGGGCGAGCAGCGGCAGTCCGATCACCGTGACGGTCAGCCCCGCTCCGAGGGCCAGCGTCGTCACGACGTAGACGAATCCGATCAGCGCCGCCGGAAAGTTCGCCAGCAGGTGCGCGATCTCCTTCCAGGTGTGCCGGGGGAAGGCGAGACGGGCGGGTGGAAGGCGGTCGCTGTCCGCTTCCCCTAAGGGGCTCGAGGCCGGGAGACGTTCGGTCATACGGGTCAGCGTGCCGTGCGTCGGCCCGCCGCGCCATGAGGCGGACCGCCGCGACGCACGGGGGAAAACCCCACCCCGGCCATCCGAGGCTTTCCTCAGGCCAGACGGGCTGCTTACGCTCCCTTTAGCAGGGCCTAGACTCCGGTGCGTACAGATCGTCTAACAGCAGCGTTCACAGGGAGCGAGGGACGGACCGTGCGGGAACCGACCGCTGTCGCGGCGGACTACTTCCAGTCGTACTCGGTCGTCGGGCTGCTCGCCGTCGTCGGCGTGCTGTTCGTCGCGGTCGCCTTCGGCGCCGGACGCCTGCTGCGGCCCGTGGTCCCCACCCCCGAGAAGCTCCTGACGTACGAGTGCGGAGTCGACCCCGTCGGCGAGGGCTGGGCGCACACCCAGGTCCGCTACTACGTCTACGCCTTCCTGTACGTCATCTTCGCCGTCGACTCGATCTTCCTGTTCCCCTGGGCCACGGTGTTCGCCGCTCCCGGCTATGGCGCGACCACCCTCGTGGAGATGTTCATCTTCCTGGGCTTCCTCGCCGTGGGCCTGCTGTACGCATACAAGAAGGGCGTCCTGACATGGACGTGACCCCCACTCCTTCCGAGCCCGTTCTGCTTCCGGAGCCGAAGCGGCTGGGAGCCCTCGCACGGCTGGCCCCCGAGCCGATGAAGGTGGTCCTGAACTGGGGCCGCCGCTACTCCCTGTGGGTCTTCAACTTCGGCCTCGCCTGCTGCGCGATCGAGTTCATCGCCGCGTCGATGGCCCGCCACGACTTCATCCGCCTCGGTGTGATCCCCTTCGCGCCCGGCCCCCGCCAGGCCGACCTGATGGTGGTCTCCGGCACGGTCACGGACAAGATGGCGCCGGCCGTGAAGCGCCTGTACGAGCAGATGCCCGAACCGAAGTACGTGATCTCGTTCGGCGCGTGCAGCAACTGCGGCGGGCCGTACTGGGACTCGTACTCCGTCACCAAGGGCGTCGACCAGATCATCCCGGTGGACGTCTACGTCCCGGGCTGCCCGCCCCGCCCCGAGGCGCTGCTGCAGGGGATCCTCAAGCTCCAGGAGAAGATCGCGCGGGAGTCGCTGGGGGAGCGGTACGGGTCGGGGTCTGGGGCTGGGTCCGGGACGGGGCGTCCTTCGGCGGCGGCGCTGACGAGTGGGCTGGTGCGGGGGCCGGAGGCGGGGTCCGGCTCGGGTTCGGGGTCCGGTCACGGTTCCGGTTCGGGGTCCGGTCACGGTTCCGGTTCGGGGGAGGGGCGATGACCGGGGTCGGCTGGCTGCCCGCTCCGGTCGAGGAGCTGTTCGGTACGCAGGCCACGGCCGAGGAGTCGTACGAGGTGCTGACGGTCGACGTACCGCCGGCGTCCTGGCTCGCCGCGCTGGAGGTGGCCCGCGACCGTCTGGCCTGCACCTACTTCGACTGGCTGAGCGCGGTCGACGAACCCGGCGCGGGCTTCCGTGTCGCGGCGCACGTGGTGGCGCTCTCCCCGGTGCGACGACTCTTGCTGCGTACGACGGTCCCGCACGAGGCCCCTGTCCTGCCGAGCGCGGTGGACGTGTTCGCGGGCGCGGCCTGGCACGAACGTGAGACGCACGAAATGTTCGGCGTCGACTTCCGGGGCCACCCGTCGCTGGACCACCTCCTGCTTCCCGAGGGCTTCGAAGGCCATCCCCTCCGCAAGGACTTCGTCCTGGCCGCCCGCGTCGCCAAGGCCTGGCCCGGCGCGAAGGAACCGGGGGAGTCCGCAGCGGGCGGGGCACACGGTGCCCCCAAACGCCGCCAGATGCTTCCCCCGGGCGTCCCCGACCCGAACGAGTGGGGCCCGCAGAAGGGCCAGCTCCCACCGGCCCCCGCCCGCCCGGCCCGGGGCGCTGGGCGCACGACACCGGAGCGCCCGGCTCGCGCGACGGGCGAGCGTCCGGTACGTGCGGCCGGCGAGCGTCCGGTACGTCGGGCGCGTTCGGCGTCGGAGGGGTCGGCGAGCCAGACCGGGGGGCCGACGCGTCAGCCGGTGGAGGACCGGGAGGCGACGCCGCCGACGGTGGACGCCCCGCCGACCGTGGACGCCCCGTCGGCTCCGGACGCCTCGTCGGCCGATGCCGCCGCACCGGCCCGTCCGCGTCGCACGCGCTCGGCGTCGGAAGGCTCGGCGAGTCAGCAGGGCGGGACCGGCACCGGTGCGGGCGAAGGCCCCGGTTCCGGCCCGGCCCGACGTGCGCGCAGCGCCGGTGAGGGCTCCGCGTCGCAGTGCACGCAGCCCCCGGCCGAGGACACACCCGCCCGTCCCTCCAGGAGCCCCCGCACCTCGGACGCCCCCTGGCACCACGCCCGCCCGACCTTCGACGAACCGGAACCGAACGGCCCCGCCGAACCCTCCGAGGCCGCGACTCCAGGCCCGGTGGCTCCCGAGCCCGCCCCTCACAAGCCCACGACCTCCACCCCCGAAGACACCGCCGAAGACACCGCCGAACCCGAAGCGCCCGAAGCCCCCGCCCCACACCCCCGGGCCGAACCCCCCAAAGCCCCCGACGCCCCCGAACCCCCCCAAGGAGGCTCGCAGTGAATGACGCTTTCGACGTCGCCCTGCGACTCCTGATCGTCTTCGGCGTCTTCCTCACCTTCCCGCTGATCGTGGGTCAGACCGAGCACAAGGTGATGGCCCACATGCAGGGGCGCCTCGGCCCGATGTACGCCGGCGGTTTCCACGGCTGGGCCCAACTCGTCGCGGACGGCGTGAAGTTCGCGCAGAAGGAAGACATCGTCCCGGCGGGCGCGGACCGCCGTATCTTCCAACTCGCCCCGGCCGTGGCACTCCTCCCGTACCTGCTGGTCCTCCTGGCCATCCCCATCGGCCCCGGCGAGGGCGCCGTCGGCGAGGTCGTCGACGCGGGTGTGTTCTTCGTCCTGGCCGTGATGGGCGTAGGCGTCCTCGGCTCGCTCATGGCCGGCTGGGCCTCCGCCAACAAGTTCTCCCTCCTCGGCGGCCTGCGCACCGCCGCCCAGCTCCTCGCCTACGAACTCCCGATGCTGCTCACCGCCGCCTCGGTGGCGATGGCCGCCGGGACGGTGTCGCTCCCCGGGATCCTGGACGCCTTCGAGTGGTGGTGGCTGCCCTGGCAGATCGTCGGCGCGATCGTCTTCTTCGTCGCCGGCCTCGCCGAACTCCAGCGGCCCCCCTTCGACATGCCGGTCGCCGACTCCGAGATCATCTTCGGCGCCTACACCGAGTACACCGGCCTCCGCTTCGCCCTGTTCCTGCTCGCCGAGTACGCCGGAATCGTCGTCCTGTGCGGCCTGACCACCGTCCTCTTCCTGGGCGGCTGGCACGGTCCCTGGGGCGCCGACGGCCTCGGCTGGGTCTGGACCCTGCTGAAGACCGCCGTCCTCGCCTTCGTCGTGATCTGGCTCCGCGTCACCTACCCCCGCCTGCGCGAGGACCAGCTGCAAAAGCTCTCCTGGACCCTCCTGGTCCCCCTGTCCCTCGCCCAGATCGCCCTCACCGGCATCGTCAAGGTGGTGATCCAGTAACCATGGCCGAGCCTCTCCCGCCCACCCGGCCCCGCATCCCCGGCTCAGGCCTCGCCAAGGGCCTGGCCGTCACCCTGCGCACGATGACGAAGAAGACCGTCACCGAGCAGTACCCCGACACCCAGCCCGACCTGCCGCCCCGCACCCGTGGCGTCATCGGCCTGTTCGAGGAGAACTGCACGGTCTGCATGCTGTGCGCCCGCGAATGCCCGGACTGGTGCATCTACATCGACTCCCACAAGGAGACGGTCCCGCCGGCCGCACCGGGCGGCCGCGAACGAAGCCGCAACGTCCTCGACCGCTTCGCCATCGACTTCTCTCTCTGCATGTACTGCGGTATCTGCATCGAGGTGTGTCCTTTCGACGCCCTGTTCTGGTCCCCGGAGTTCGAGTACGCCGAGACCGACATCCACGAACTCACCCACGAACGCGACAAGCTCCGCGAGTGGATGTGGACCGTCCCGGCCCCGCCCGCCCTCGACCCCGGCGCGGAGGAACCCAAGGAGATCGCGGCCGCCCGTAAGACCGCCGAGAAGCTGGCGGCCGCCCAGGCCGAACCGGAGGAGGGGCAAACGTGAACCTCGCCACCGAAACCCACGGCTTCCTCTCCCCGACCGGCGTCGAGATCGCGTTCCTCCTGGTCGGCCTGGTCACCTTCGGCGCCGCGCTGGTCACGGTCACCACCAGGCAACTGGTGCACGCCGCCCTGTGGCTGGTGGTCGCCCTCGGCGGCCTCGCCGTCGAATACCTCCTGCTCACCGCCGAGTTCATCGCCTGGGTACAGGTCCTCATCTACGTCGGATCCGTCGTCGTCCTCCTCCTGTTCGGTCTGATGCTCACCAGGGCCCCGATCGGCCGCTCCCCGGACGCCGACTCCGGCAACCGCTGGGCCGCCCTCACCGTGGCCGTCGCCGCGGCCGCCGCCCTGGTCTGGGTCGTCGTCGACGCCTTCCGCGCGACCTGGATCGACCTGGACGGGCCCCCCGCCGGTTCCACCGAGGCCACCGGCGCCAGCCTCTTCCAGAACTGGGTGCTTCCCTTCGAGGCCCTGTCCGTCCTCCTCCTCGCCGCCCTCGTCGGCGCGATCGTCCTGTCCCGCAAGGCGAAGGCCGACGCGACCCGAGCCGATACCGCCGAGGCCGACCAGGAAGGCGCCCGCTGATGCACCTCGCCTATCCCGCCGTCCTGTCCGCCCTCCTCTTCTGCACCGGCCTGTACGGAGTCCTCGCCCGCCGCAACGCGATCCTGGTCCTGATGTCGGTCGAGCTGATGCTCAACGCCGTCAACCTCAACCTGGTCGCCTTCGACGTCTGGCTCAGCCGGGCAGCTGAGGAGACCCTGCACTCCGGCCAGGCGCTGACCCTGTTCACCATCGCCATCGCCGCAGCCGAGATCGGCATCGGCCTGGCGATCGTCCTCGCCGTCCACCGCAACCGCGGCACCGCGGACATCGACAAGCTCCGCGACACCGCCGAGGGCCACGGGAGCGACCCGGCCGACGGCTCCGGCAGGGGCACCCCGACGGCCGGGACGGCCGCCGAGAAGGCTGAGGCCAGCGCGTGACCACGACCACCCTCGCCGTCCTCGTCCCCCTCCTTCCGTTCCTCGGCGCCGCGGCCGGTCTGCTGCTGGGCCGCACCGCCCCCGGCTTCATCCGCCCGCTCGCCGTCCTGCCGGTACTCGCCTCCCTCGGTCTCGCCGTGATCGTCGCCGTGCGGCAGGGCGGCGGCCACACCATCGAGGCGGCCACCGAACTCACCCCCACCGGCTCGGTCCCGATCGAACTCGCCCTCGACATCGACGGCTTCGCCGCCCTCGTCGCCGTCCTGGTCGCCTTCGTGGCCGCCTGCGTGCAGATCTACTCGACGGGCTATCTGCGCGACGACCCGCGCTACCCCTCGTACGCCGCCCTCGTCTCCCTCTTCACCTCCGCGATGCTGCTCGTCGTCTACTCCGGCGACCTGATGCTGCTGCTGGTCGGCTGGGAGATCATGGGTATCTGCTCGTACTTCCTGGTGGGCCACTACTGGGAGACCCCGGAGGCCCGCGCCGCCTCCCTCAAGGCCTTCCTCGTGACCAAGCTCGGTGACGTCCCCTTCCTCATCGGCCTGTTCGCCCTCGCCACCGACGCCGGCTCCTTCCAGATCACGAAAGTCCTCGGCGCCGTCGCCCACGGCGGACTCGACCACCCGACCCTCATCGCCCTCCTGCTCCTGGCCGGAGTGGCAGGCAAGTCGGCGCAGTTCCCGCTGCACACCTGGCTCCCCGACGCGATGGCGGGCCCCACCCCCGTCTCCGCGCTGATCCATGCCGCGACCATGGTCGCGGCCGGCGTCTACTTCGTCGCCCGACTCCTCCCCGTGTTCGAGGCCTCCCGGGCCGCGATGGTCGTCCTCGCCGTCATGGCCGCCGTCACCATGGCCGGCTCGGCCCTCGCCGCGCTTGCCCAGGACGACATCAAGCGCGTCCTCGCCTACTCGACGATCGGTCAGCTCGGCTACATGACCGGCTCCCTCGCCGTCGGCGACCGCTCAGCCGCCGTCTTCCACCTCCTCTCGCACGGCGCCTTCAAGGCGCTGCTGTTCCTCGCGGCCGGCGTGATCATCCACGCCGCCGGTACCAACTCGCTGGCCGCCATGTCCCGCATGAGCAACCTGCGCCACCGCGTCCCCGACGCCTTCTGGACGATGACCGTGGCGCTCCTCGCGCTCGCCGCCATCCCGCCGTTCAGCGGCTTCTTCTCCAAGGAGTCCGTCCTCGGCGCCGCCGAGCACGTGGCCACCGGACACACCGAGCAGGCCCCCGGCGCCGCCGGCTGGACCGTCCTCGTCGCCGGGCTCCTCACCGCCCTGCTCACCGCCGCCTACGCGACCCGGCTGTGGCTGCTCGCCTTCTACGGCCGGGGTGCCCAGGCCCCCGACCACGGCAGGCAGCCCCTCACCATGACCGTGGTGCTGTGGGTCCTCGCCGTCCCGTCCCTCGCCGTCGGCGCGCTCGCCTACCGCACGCTGCCCGACTGGTTCGACGGCCGTGACCTCACCCCGACCCTCACCACCTCCGTCCTCGGCACGGGCGTGGCCCTGGTCGGCGGCCTCGTCACCTACACGGCCTGGCGGCACACCACCCAACTCGCGGCCAAGGTCCCGCTGGGCGCGGTCGCCGCCCACCCCGAGGGCGACGCCGGCCAGGTGGAGGCCGAGGCCATCGCCAGCCACCGGCCCGCCTACGGAGACGTGGCCCACGCACCCGACCCGTCGGACCCCGCACGGCTCCTGCTCGGCCCGCTGCACCGCCACGCGGCCGTCGGCTTCCACCTCGACGCCGTGTACGCGGCCCTCTTCGTCCGCCCGGTCCAGGCCGGAGCCACCCTCGTCCGGTTCCTCGACCGCGAGGTCGTCGAGACCTACGTACGCGGCGCGGGCGCGCTGCCCCGGCTCCTCGGGGCCGCCGTACGACGTGCCCAGACCGGCAATCTGCAGACCTATGTGAGCGCGCTGCTCGCCGGCACCGTCGTCCTGGTGGTCGCCGCCGTCCTCGTCGCCACCGGAGCGTGAGCAGGCGTGATCGATATCAACGAGTCCGTGATGCAGTTCCTTCTGGCATTGATCGTCGTCGGCCCGCTCCTCGGCGCCGCGGCCGCTCTCCTGCCCGCCCCGCCCGGACTGAAGGGAAAGTCACCCGAGCAGGCCGCGCTGCGGCACGGTGTGACGGTCACCGGCGTGATCCTCATCGCCGCGATCGTCCTCGCGCTCGGCTTCGACCACGACCACCCCTCGACGATGCAGGCCACGACCGACATCAGCTGGATCCCCGCACTCGACGTGCGGATCCACCTCGGCATCGACGGCATCTCCCTCCCCCTTCTGGTCCTGACCGCGCTGCTGACCTTCCTCTGCGCGCTCTACTCCTACTTCAAGCCGCCGACGGGACCGACCCCGAAGGCGTTCGTCGCCCTGCTGCTCGTCCTCGAGGCCGGCACCCTCGCCACCTTCGCCGTCCTCGACCTGCTGCTCTTCTTCCTCGCCTTCGAGATGGTCCTCATCCCGATGTACTTCCTCATCGCCCGCTGGGGCGGTGCGCAACGCACCCAGGCGGCTTGGAAGTTCATCCTCTACACACTGCTCGGCTCCGTCGTCATGCTGCTCGGCCTGCTCCTGATCGGAATCAGGGCGGGCACCTTCGACATGGTGGCACTCGCCACTGACAACGGCCGCTCGCTGACCACATCCGTGCAGGTCGTCGCCGTCCTCGCGATCGGGATCGGACTCGCGGTCAAGACCCCGATGTGGCCGCTGCACAGCTGGCTGCCCGACGCCCACACCGCCGCCCCGACCGTCGGCTCGGTCCTGCTGGCCGGTGTCCTGCTGAAGATGGGTACGTACGGGTTCGTCCGGATCCTGTTGCCGGTCGCCCCGGACGGTTTCCGCACCTTCGCGCCCTACCTCGCCGCCTTCGCCGTGGTCGGCATCATCTACGGATCCCTGGCCTGCCTGGCCCTCGCCAAGCAGGGCGCGAAGGGCGACCTCAAACGCCTCATCGCCTACTCGTCCGTCGGCCACATGGGCTTCGTCCTCCTCGGCATCTCGACCATGACCCCGACCGGCGTGAACGGCGCGCTGTTCGCCAACATCGCCCACGGCCTCATCACCGGCCTCCTCTTCTTCCTGGTCGGCGCGGTGAAGGACCGAACCGGCAGCACCGACCTCGACACCCTCGCCGAGGAGACGGGGGCGGCGCTGTACGGCAAGGCCCCACGCCTCGGGGGCCTGCTCGCGTTCGCCGCGGTCGCCTCGCTCGGACTGCCCGGCCTCGCCGGGTTCTGGGGCGAGATGCTGGCGCTGTTCGGCGCGTTCGAGCCCGCCGACGGCCTGAGCCGCGCCGCCTTCCTCACCTTCATGTCGATCGGCGCCTTCGGCACCCTGCTGACGGCCGCGTACATGCTCATCGTGGTCCGCCGCGTCTGCATGGGCGCCGTACCGCGGGAAGCCCCGAAACTCACCGACGTGCGCGGCTACGAGTTCGCGGCGTGGACCCCGCTCGTCGCCCTCACCGTCGTCGCCGGTCTCTGGCCCAGGGCCCTCCTCGGCCTGACCGACCCGGCCGTGCAGCAGCTCCTCGCAGGAGGCACCCGATGAGCTCCCTGGCCCAGCCGTCGGCCGCGACGCTCGTCCAGTCCGTCGACTGGCTCGCCATCGCCCCGCCCACCATCACGGCCGTCGTCGCACTCGTCGTCCTGGTCGCCGACCTGTTCGTCGGCGAGCACAGGAAGGCGCTGCTCGGATGGCTCTCGGTCGCGGGCCTCGCCGCCTCGGTCCTCATGCTGCTGCCCCTCCTGGACGGCGACCGCTCCACCTTCTGCCTGACGGGCGACGCCGGCGTGTGCAGCTACACGGCTGACCGCTTCACCCTCGTCCTCCAACTCCTGGTCCTCGGCGGTGCCCTCCTCGCCGCCCTCCTGTCGGTCACCGCCCTCAAGGACGCCGACAAGCAACTCCCCGACGGGGAGTACTGGTTCCTGCTGCTGTCCTCCGCGGCCGGAGCGGCCCTCCTGCCCGCCTCCCGCGACCTGGCGACCCTGATCGTCGCCCTGGAGGTCGCCTCCCTGCCCGCCTTCGCCCTCGTCGGCCTCCGGCACGGCGACAGGAAGTCCTCCGAAGCGGCCCTGAAGTTCTTCCTGTCCTCGGTCACCGCCACCGCGGTCAGCCTCATGGGCATCAGCTTCGTGTACGCCGCCACCGGCACCCTCTACCTCACCCAGGTCGCCGAGCGCATCCAGCACGTCGACGGGCAACTGCACACCCTCACCCAGACCGGCGTCGTCCTCACCCTCATCGGCTTCGCCTTCAAGACCGCCGCCGTGCCCTTCCACTTCTGGGTGCCCGACACCTACGTGGGAGCGCCCCTCCCGATCGCCGCCTACCTGTCGGTCGTCGGCAAGGCCGTCGGCTTCTCCGGCCTCATCCTCATCACCGTCGTCGCCCTCCCGTCGTACGCCGACGTCTGGGGTCCGGCCCTCGCCGCGCTGGCCGCCCTCACCATGACCGTGGGCAACGTCGGAGCCCTCCGCCAGCAGGCCACCCGCGCGTACAGCGCGGTACGCCTGCTCGCCTGGTCGTCCGTGGGCCAGGCCGGGTACCTCCTCGTCCCGATCGCCGCCGCCGCGTACTCCGACGACGCCGAGCACTCCATCGGCTCCACCGTCGCGTACGCCCTCATGTACGGCGCCGTGAACCTGGGCGCCTTCGCGGTGGCCGCACTCGTCGGCCGTACGAAGTCCCTCAACCGCATCTCCGACTACCGCGGCCTGTACGCGTCGCACCCCCTCGCGGCGCTCCTGCTGGCCTTCTTCCTGCTCTGCCTGGCCGGACTGCCGCCGGGCATCATCGGTCTCTTCGCGAAGGTCACCGTCTTCTCCGCGGCCGTCGACGCGGGCCTCGGCTGGCTCGCCGTGGTCATGGCCGTGAACGTCGTGATCGCGCTGTTCTACTACCTCCAGTGGACGACCCTGCTGTTCCGCGCCCCGGAGGGCGAGACCGTCAAGCACCGGCTGCCCGCCCCCCTCACCGCCGCGATCGCCCTCACCGGCGTCCTCGCCCTCGCCCTCTCCGGAGCCCCGCAGCTGGTCCTGCGCTTCGCCGACACCGGCCTGTTCTGACCCGTCGTCCGGAGGGCCGCCGAGGGCCCCCGGACGCACAAGGGAACTAGTGGCCCTCGCCTGCCGTTCACCAAAGCGGGAGGGTCCACTGGGCGTGACACCGCGACACCAGTGGTACTGCTGATCAACAAGGAAGGTCAGCAAGCAAAGGGTTCCCCTGCTGTACGACTTGGAGGGCGTACCGTGCACCGCCGGCACAACGGGCTCAGGACCGCAGTACTCCTCGGGGGACTGTCCGCACTCATCATCGTCATCGGCGCCTTCTTCGGCCGCGCGGGGCTCGTCATCGCGGTCGTCGTCGCCCTCGGGACCAACGCGTACGCGTACTGGAACAGCGACAAGCTGGCTCTACGCGCGATGCGTGCCCGCCCGGTCAGCGAGTTCGAGGCCCCCGCCCTGTACCGCATGGTCCGCGACCTCTCCACCCAGGCCCGCCAGCCCATGCCGCGCCTGTACATCTCCCCGACCGAGGCCCCCAACGCCTTCGCGACCGGCCGCAATCCGCGCAACGCCGCCGTGTGCTGCACCGACGGCATCCTGCGCCTCCTGGACGAACGCGAACTGCGCGGCGTCATCGGGCACGAGCTCAGTCACGTCTACAACCGCGACATCCTGATCTCCTCGGTCGCCGGCGCCCTCGCCTCCGTGATCATGTTCCTGGTCAACTTCGCCTGGCTGATCCCGATCGGCCGCTCCGACGACGACGACGGCCCCGGCCTCCTCGGCATGCTGCTGATCATGATCCTGGGTCCGATCGCCGCCACCCTCATCCAACTGGCCATCAGCCGCTCCAGGGAGTACGAGGCCGACGCCTCCGGCGCCCAGCTCACCGGCGACCCGCTCGCCCTGGCCAGCGCCCTGAACAAGCTCGAAACGGGTACCAAGCAGCTCCCGTTGCCCCCGGAACCCCGCATCGAGACGGCGAGCCACATGATGATCGCCAACCCCTTTCGTCCGGGGCAGGGATTCTCCAAGATGTTCTCGACCCATCCGCCGATGGCGGAGCGCATCGCCCGTCTCGAGAAGATGGCGGGTCCCCGCCCATGACGTCGTGGCTCAGCGGTTGGCGAACCCTTGGTCCGTCTCGACCACCTCGCGTCCCAGCGGCATGAGGGAGATCGGGATGAGCTTCAGGTTGGCCCACCCGAACGGGATGCCGATGATGGACAGGAACAGCGGGATGCTCGTGACCAGGTGTCCCAGGGCCAGCCACCAGCCCGCGAAGATCACCCAGATCACATTGCCGACGAACGACCCCGCCCCCGCGTCCCGCCGCTCCACCGTGGTCCGGCCGAACGGCCACAGCACGAAGCCCGCGATACGCAGCGACGCGATGCCGAACGGGATGGTGACGATCAGGATGAAGCACACCAGCGCGGCCAGGGTGTACGCGATCGCCATCCAGATCCCGCAGAAGATCAGCCACAGGATGTTCAACAGCAGGTTGAACGGGTTCATGATCGACACCTCTCGAAGTCGTGTCGCCGACACTGCCTGCCAGAACCAGTATCAGCTGGTCATGTGCTCAACAGGAACCGCAACGGCCCTGTGGCGTGATCGGGAACATCGGGAGACGATGGCGAGAAGCATGTCCAGGAGCGTCCCCGGCCCCGGCCAGTCCGCCGGTCCCGGGGTCTATCTCCGCCCCGCACCCCACCGCCGTACTCCGTACGCCACCACGCCGACCGCCAGCACTCCCGCCCCCACCGCCACCGAGACCGCGGGCAGCGCGAACGCCAGGACCACGCAGCCGAGCAGGCCCGCCGCCGGCGTCAGGCGGGCCGCCGGAGCCCGGGAGAGCGTCCAGGCCGACGCGTTGGCCACCGCGTAGTACGCCAGCACACCGAAGGACGAGAAGCCGATCGCACCCCGCACGTCCACCGTGGCGGCCAGGACGGCGACCACCGCCCCCACCGCCAGCTCGGCCCGGTGCGGGACCTGGAAGCGCGGGTGCACGCTTGCCAGCGCGGAGGGCAGGTGCCCGTCCCGGGCCATGGCCAGCGTCGTCCGGGAGACGCCCAGGATCAGGGCGAGCAGGGAGCCCAGCGCGGCCACGGCGGCGCCCACCCGTACCACCGGGACCAGTCCCGGCACCCCCGCCGCACGCACCGCGTCCGCCAGCGGAGCGCCCGCCTGTCCGAGGCCACCCGCCCCCAGGACGGACAGAACGGCCACCGCCACGCACGCGTACACGGCCAGCGCGATACCCAGGGCCAGCGGGATCGCGCGGGGGATGGTGCGCGCCGGGTCCCGCACCTCCTCGCCCAGGGTCGCGATGCGCGCGTACCCCGCGAACGCGAAGAACAGCAGGCCGGCCGCCTGAAGGATCCCACCCACACCGTCCGACGCCCCGATGTCCAGCTGTCCGGCGTCGGACGCTCCCGACCCCAGGGACACGACCACCACGGCAGCCAGGACAGCCAGGACCACCGCCACGATCGCCCGGGTCAGCCAGGCGGACTTCTGGACACCGCCGTAGTTCACCGCGGTCAACGCCACCACGGCCGCGACCGCGACCGCGTGCGCCTGCCCCGGCCAGACGTACGCGCCCACGGTGAGCGCCATCGCCGCGCACGAGGCGGTCTTCCCGACCACGAACGACCAGCCCGCGAGATAACCCCAGAACGGCCCGAGCCGCTCGCGCCCGTACACATAGGTGCCGCCGGACATGGGGTACAGGGCGGCCAGCCGCGCCGACGAGGTGGCGTTGCAGTACGCCACCACGGCGGCGACCGCCAGCCCGACCAGCAGCCCGGAGCCGGCCGCGCGTGCCGCGGGCCCGAGGGCGGCGAAGATCCCGGCGCCGATCATCGAACCGAGACCGATGACGACCGCGTCGCCCACTCCGAGGGTGCGCCGCAGTTCAGCACCCGAACCTGTCATGTGCGGCACCCTACTGACCGCTGCAACCAGGGGGTGCAGCCATGGCGTCCTGTTCACCAACACGGCATGAAGACTCGCGCGACGCACACACCGTGCGCACCCGGCCCGCAGCGACCCAGATCACAGCGCCGGGACAGTACGGGCACAGAACGGAAGGGCAGGTTCAGGGCATGAGCATCATCAGCTGGATCATCCTCGGCCTGTTGGCCGGAGCCATCGCCAAGTTCCTGCTGCCGGGCCGTGACCCGGGCGGCTTCGTCGGTACGACGGTCATCGGGATCGTGGGCGCCTTCCTCGGCGGCTGGATCTCGGCCCGTTGGCTGGACCACCCGATCAGCAAGGACTTCTACGACGGCGCCACTTGGGCGGCGGCGATCGGCGGCTCGCTCGTCCTCCTCGTCGTCTACCGCCTCCTGTTCGGCAACTCACGCGACTGAGCGCGCCCCGACAGGCTTGCAGGACATCTGCCACGAGGTACTGCCCGCGGCGGCCGGACGTGCGGCCGATCGGTTACGCCCGGCGCGTGCTGCACGAGGTGCTCGCCGGGGAGCGGGTAAGGCTTCGACGGTACGTCCGGGCGCATCGCCCCGGAACTGCTGGCGGCGTCCGCCGACTTCGACGCTGAGTACGCCTAGTACGCGGACCCCGCGGAGCACGCCGGGCCCCAGCAGCGCCAACTCGAGCGTGAGAGCCGCCGCTCCGCTTCGCCCCCGCGGCCCATGGCCCCTGACACTCCGGCCGACTCTGTTGCCACCTCTACCTCCCAAGCCCCCGAAGAGGCCACGGAAACCGCTTCGCCACCAGCGTGACACCACGATCGACGACAGACCGTCGGCTCGTGCCAATTGCTGACGTTTCCGCGGCAGTTGACGAGGAGCGGACAGCGAAGGGCCGAACGGACCGGGGGAACCCGGGGAGAAGGAGGAAGAGGGTGCGACGAGGGCGAGCAGCCCAGGTCACACCCTCCGGTGATCACTCAACGGTGGCTACCGGTAGTTCACGAACTGCAGGGCGAAGTCGAAGTCCTTGCCCTTCAGGAGGGCGATGACGGTCTGCAGATCGTCGCGGCTCTTCGAGCTGACCCGCAGCTCGTCGCCCTGCACCTGGGCCTTGATGCCCTTCGGACCCTCATCGCGGATGATCTTCGCCACCTTCTTCGCGTTGTCCTGGGAGATGCCCTCCTCGATCGACGCGAAGATCTTGTACTCCTTGCCGGAGAGCTGAGGCTCACCCGCGTCCAGCGCCTTCAGCGAGATCCCCCGCTTGATCAGCTTGGACTGGAACACGTCGAGGATGGCCTTCACCCGGTCCTCGGAGTTCGCCTCCATCAGGATCTTGTCGCCGGACCACGAGATCGAGGCACCCACGCCCTTGAAGTCGTAGCGCTGCGAGATCTCCTTGGCGGCCTGGTTGAGGGCGTTGTCGACCTCCTGCCGCTCGACCTTCGAGACGATGTCGAAACTGGAGTCGGCCATGTCCTGTGGCTCCTTGTATCGGGGTGCGTATAGGGGTGCGTACAGGTACGTATCGGCGTACGTGGGGGCGGGCGCCGAGCCCGGCAGTCCCGGGCCGCATCCGGACAAGCCTAGCCACCCACCGGCGTCCGAGCGCAGATCAATCGGGTGGCGAAGCACCCCACCGCATCGGGTATTGTTTACGTCGTTGCCACGGAGCGCCGCCGAAAAGCGGTTCGAAGGGCAGCAACCCCGGCGGTGTGCCCGAGCGGCCAAAGGGAGCAGACTGTAAATCTGCCGGCTCAGCCTTCCCAGGTTCGAATCCTGGCGCCGCCACGCTGAGAAAGGACCCCTCCGATCTGCGGAAACGTAGATCGGAGGGGTCCTTTGCGTGCCGTGCCGCGTGGTCGGCGTCGAGGATTCGGCGTCCCCGGTGCCGTCGTCCGAGGCGCACCCGCGCGACGCCCCCCATCGCAGCCCCAGAGCAGACCACCACCCGCAGACCACCACCCGCAGACCACTCCACTGAAGTCGCCCTGCGAACCCGCGCACCCGAAGTCACACAACCCCCCGCTCCCACCAGCCCCAGCCCCCACCCGCGCCGGGCACACTGATCCCATGTCCACCCGCCGCAGACACTGTCCCGAATGCCGTCGCGAGATCGCCGTCGTCGCCGGCCGCTTCGCCCGGCACGACCCGCCCGGCGCACGGGGGAGCGGGGAACTCGTCTCCTGCCCCGGCTCCCGGCGGCAGGCCGAACTCGGGGCGGCGCAGCCCACGTTGGACGGCTACACCGTCCCGGAGTTCCCCGGTCAACTCCCCCTGTTCTAGGCGGGGTTCACGGGTGGACTCGCGGATCCCGCGGGCCCGCCCCGCACGTCCATCCGCGTCACCAGCCCGTCCCCACCGAAGCGGTACACATGCTCGACCGTGCCGGCCCAGTGCTCCCCGTCCGCGTCCCGCATCCCCTGCCGAACAGTCGCCACCACCGCCTCGCCGTCCCCGTCGAGCCGCAGCCCCTCCAGCCGTACGAGGGGATGACCAGCCGCGAACTGCCGTGACCAGTACGCCCGTACCTCGTCATGTCCTCGCAGCCGGACCCCGTCCAGTACGTTCGGCCAGTCCACATCCGGCGCCAGGCAGCGCGGCACGAACGTGTCCCGCTCGTCGGTCGAGAAGACCTCGTACATCCGCCGCAACAGCGCCTCCCGCGCCGCCGGCACCCCATTGTCGGTCAACGTCAGTTTCCTGCCACCGACTTGACCGCCACCGACACCGGCGTCGATCCACCGACCAGCTCCAGGACCAGACCGGCCGTCGCCGACGTGTCCAGCAACTCCGCCAGTACGGCGGCCACGTCGTCGCGCGTCACCGCGCCCCGCCCCGTGTGCGCCTCCAGCCGTACGAGTCCGGTACCGGCGTCGTTCGTCAGCGAACCGGGACGCAGGACCGTCCAGTCCAGGCCGTCCAGACCGGTCACGTACGCGTCGGCCTCGCCCTTGGCCCGCAGGTACACGTCGAACACCCCGTCGCCCTGGTGCGCCGGATCCGCGCCCATGGACGACACGACGACATAGCGCCGTACACCCGCCCGAACCGCCGCGTCGGCGAACAGCACCGCCGCACCCCGGTCCACCGTGTCCTTGCGGTCCACCCCGCTGCCCGGACCGGCACCCGCGGCGAAGACCACCGCGTCCGCGCCCCGCAGGCGCTCCGCGACCTCCTCGACCGAGGCCGACTCCAGGTCCAGCAGCACCGGTTCGGCGCCCGCCTGCCGCAGATCGTCGCCCTGTTCGGCGCGGCGGATGATTCCCGCGACCTCGTCCCCGCGCGCGGCGAGCAACCGCTCCAGCCGTAGCGCGATCTGACCATGACCACCAGCGATGACAATGCGCATGTTTCCGACCGTACGCCCGCCCGCCCGCCTCCGCCGCACAACCTCGGCCACACCTCAGCGGGCACACACAAACCACACACCCACGATCCCCACGCCCTACGGCAACTGCCCGCGCCCCTGCCTCGGCAGCCCCGACTCCGTCGCCGCGGCCGAGTCGCAGTACTCCCGTACCGCGCTGGTCCGCGCCACCACCCGCCCCCGATGGATCACGATCCGGCTGTACGCCAGCGACAACGCCCCCGCCAGCCGATCGCCCCGCAATGCCAACAGCTCGGCCGGGAAACCGGCCTCCACCCGAACCCTGGGCAGCCCCAGCACCGTGCGCGCGGACGCGCTCACCGCGTCGTACGCGTCCTCGGGCCGCAGACCCTGGCGGGACGCCAACAGGTACGCGGCCTCCAGTGGATCGCCGCGCCCCACCGGATTCGACACGTCCCTCAGAGCCCCGCTTCCGGCAGCCACTCGCACCCCGGCCGCACGCAACAGCCGTACCGGAGCCGTGCCCCGCCGTTCCGCACCCGCGCAGCCGCCCTGTGGCAGGCACACCACCGCCACGCCGGCCGCGGCCAGCTGGTCGGCGGTCCGGCAGGCCACCTCGGTGGGCAGCCGGTCCAGCCCGCCGCACGGAGCGAGGGCCACCCCGGGGCGCAGCCCACCGGCCATCGCCGAGATCCGGGCCAGCCGAGCCGGGTCGGTGGCGTCGGTGTGCAGATCGACCGGGCAGCCGTGCTCGGAGGCCACCTCCAGGACCGCCTCCACATAGCCGGTCGGATCGGGGTCCAGATCCGGACAGCCACCCACCACGGACGCGCCCATCTTCATCGCGTCCCGCAGCATCGCGAGCCCGTCGGCACCGGCCACCCCGGTCAGCACCCTCGGCATCGCCACGGTCGTCAGCTCGGTCAGCCCGCGCAGCGAACGCCGTGCCCGCAGGACGGCGGCCAGCGCGCCGAGCCCCTGGACGTCGCCCACCCGCACATGCGCCCGTACCGCGGTCGACCCGTGCCCCAGCTGCAGCAGGGCCGCCTCCGTGGCCCGGCGCTGGACGTCCTCGGCGTCGTACGAGACCGGTCCCTCGTCGTCCGCCGACAGGGCGGTGTCGCTGTGGGCGTGCGGCTCGGCCGGGGCCGGCAGGAGCAGATAGCCACCCAGGTCCATCCGCGTGCCGAACGGACGCGTGCCACGCGCCGCGAGGCTCCCGACCGTACCGACCGCCTCGATCCGCCCGCCGACCAGCCGTACGTCCACGGTCCGGCCGTCGGCGAGTCGCGCCCCGCAAAGCAGGAGGGCCGCGCCCTCGGCCGAGCCCTGGCGGGATGAGGCCCCTGACGAGAAGCCCGACGAACCGGACGCGGAGCCCGACGACGAGTGGGGCGGCTGCGGCTGGCTGTCGGGCATCGCGCTCCAGGGGCTCGGGCTGCGCAAGCTCGGGGACTGCGCAAGGGACGCAAGATCACTCAGAGTGAGTCGAGCCTAGGGCGGGGCCACGCTGCCGACGGGGAGGAGCGCAATAGTCGTACCGGTGTGGTCCGCCGTGCCGAAGAGGCCTCCGAGGCTCCTGTGAGGAGCGTGGAACAGCCCGTCACGAGGGCCGCGAAACGGATTTGGGCGAACGGCTGCCGAGCGTGTAATGTCTTCATCGCTCGCCCCAATAGCTCAGTCGGCAGAGCGTCTCCATGGTAAGGAGAAGGTCTACGGTTCGATTCCGTATTGGGGCTCTGGTGTGAATGGTTCCCGTCGAGAGGCGGGGGCCGATCGCATCTCAGCGGTGTAGCTCAGTCGGTAGAGCAAGCGGCTCATAATCGCTGTGTCACCGGTTCAAGTCCGGTCACCGCTACTGACAGTAGCCGATTGTGGGGTCGGTCCTTCGATCGGCTACTCTTCTATGTGTTAATGCCTTAATCGTCCCATCCGTTCGTCAAGGAGCACTCCTGTGGCTGCCACCGACGTCCGCCCGAAGATCACGCTGGCCTGCGTGGAGTGCAAGGAGCGGAACTACATCACCAAGAAGAACCGGCGTAACAACCCGGATCGAATGGAGATGAAGAAGCACTGCCCGCGTTGCAACGCGCACACCGCGCACCGCGAAACGCGATAATTCAGGCTCGTACGTGAGGCCGCCCCCGCAGTCGGGGGGCGGCCTCACGTCGTTCCGGTCCCGGTTACCGGCCGGTCAACCACAGCAGACACAGGAGGTGCCGGGGCATGGCGCTCGACCAGTCCTTCGTGGGGCGGACCTATCCGCCCACCGAGCCCTACGAGGTGGGCCGGGAGAAGATCCGCGAGTTCGCCGAGGCCGTGGGCGAGACCAACCCGGCGTACACGGACCCGGAGGCCGCCAAGGCGTTCGGGCACCCCGATGTGATCGCCCCGCCGACCTTCGTGTTCTCGATCACCTTCAGGGCCGCGGGCCAGGTCGTCCAGGACCCCCAGCTCGGCCTGGACTACAGCCGGGTGGTGCACGGCGACCAGAAGTTCGCCTACGTGCGCCCCGTGCGGGCCGGCGACCGGCTCACCGTCACCTCGACCATCGAGGCCGTCAAGTCCATGGCGGGCAACGACATCCTGGACATCCGCGGCGAGGTCCACGACGAGGCCGGCGAGCACGTCGTGACCGCCTGGACCAAGCTGGTCGCCCGCGCGGCCGAGGAGGCGTGAGCATTCGATGACGGCGAAGATCGCTTACGAAGATGTCGAGGTCGGCACCGAATTGCCCGCCCAGTCCTTCCCTGTGACCCGCGACACCCTCGTCCGGTACGCGGGCGCCTCCGGGGACTTCAACCCGATCCACTGGAACGAGAAGTTCGCCAAGGAGGTCGGGCTGCCGGACGTCATCGCGCACGGCATGTTCACCATGGCCGAGGCGATCCGCGTGGTCACCGACTGGACCGGCGACCCCGGCGCGGTCGTCGAGTACGGCGTCCGCTTCACCCGCCCCGTCGTCGTCCCGAACGACGACCAGGGCGCCACGATCGAGGTCAGCGGCAAGGTCGCGGTCAAGCTCGACGACAACACCGTCCGCGTGGACCTCACGGCCACCAGCGCCGGCCAGAAGGTACTGGGAATGTCCCGGGCGGTCGTACGCCTGGCCTGAGCGAGCGCGCGAAGGAAGTCCGGAGGCGGGCCCCCTGACTCATCCGGCCCCCGCGCCGACGCGAGCGCCCCTGGGGGCTCCGCCCCCAGACCCCCGCTTCTCGCCCACCACACCCACCCGTCTCGGTGGGTCAAGAAGTGGGCCTCGGACCCGGGACAGTGGTCGCCGGTTGTCGTACTCGCGGACGGCGCGAAGGGGACGGGTCGGGGGTGTCCGCCCGCAGCGGTTGTCGCGTCAACACCGCCCGCCCCCCAAGAAACCGATTCCGCGACGTTCCGAGGACGGACACCCCCGACCCGGCCCCGACCCACCCCCGAACCGCAGGCGCAACACACACCCGCACCCCCGCCGCCAGCGTCTCGTAGTCTTGGGCCCGTGCAGGAACTCCACGACGCCCCCCTAGCCCCCCTGACCACCTTCCGCCTGGGCGGCCCGGCCACCCGGTTGGTCACCGCGCAGACCGACGCCGAAGTGATCGCCGTCGTCCGCGAGGCCGACGACACCGGAACGCCGCTGCTGATCATCGGCGGCGGCTCCAACCTGGTCATCGGCGACAAGGGCTTCGCCGGCACCGCACTCGTCATCGCCACGAAGGGCTTCACCCTCGACGGCACGAGCCTGGAGCTGGCCGCCGGCGAGGTGTGGACCGACGCCGTCGCCCGCACCGTCGACGCCGGACTAGCCGGCGTCGAGTGCCTCGCCGGGATCCCCGGCTCAGCCGGCGCGACCCCCATCCAGAACGTCGGAGCCTACGGCCAGGAGGTCTCGTCGACGATCACAGAAGTGATCGCCTACGACCGCACCACCCACACCACGGTCACCCTCACCAACGACGAGTGCGCCTTCTCCTACCGCCACAGCCGCTTCAAGGCCGACCCCCAGCGCTACGTCGTCCTGCGCGTCCGCTTCGCCCTGGAGAACGCGAACGGCCTCTCCGGCCCCATCAGGTACGCCGAGACCGCCCGAGCCCTCGGCGTCGAACCCGGCGCCCGCGCACCACTGTCCGCCGCCCGCGAGACCGTGCTCAAGCTCCGCTCCGGCAAGGGCATGGTCCTCGACCCCGAGGACCACGACACCTGGTCCGCCGGTTCCTTCTTCACCAACCCGATCCTCACCGACGAGGAGTTCGCCGCGTTCCGAGCCCGCGTCCGGGACCGGCTCGGCGAGGACGTACAGCCGCCCGCGTACCCGGCCGGGGACGGCCACACCAAGACGAGCGCCGCCTGGCTGATCGACAAGGCCGGCTTCACCAAGGGCTACGGCACCGGCCCCGCCCGCATCTCCACCAAGCACACCCTCGCCCTCACCAACCGAGGCAAGGCAACCACCGAGGACCTCCTCACCCTGGCCCGCGAGGTCGTCACCGGCGTCAAGAACGCCTTCGGCATCACCCTGGTCAACGAACCGGTGACCGTAGGCGTAACCCTCTGAAAGCAGCCCGGCAGCCCGCTTCAGCCGACCGGCGGCCCGCTCAACCAGGCGTCGATCCCCGCCAACAGCCCGCCCCGCACATCATCCGGCGCCGCCGAAGCCCGCACCGACTGCCGCGCCAGTTCCGCCAGTTCCTGGTCGGTGAAGCCATGGTGCTCCCGCGCGATCTCGTACTGGGCCGCGACCCGTGAGCCGAACAACAACGGGTCATCGGCGCCCAGCGCCATCGGAACACCCGCCTCGAAGAGCTTCCGCAGCGGAACGTCCTCGGGCTTCTCGTAGACGCCCAGGGCCACATTCGACGCCGGGCACACCTCGCACGTGACCCCCCGGTCGGCGAGCCGCTTCAGCAGGCGCGGATCCTCCGCCGCCCGCACCCCGTGGCCGATCCGGTGCGCGTGCAGGTCATCGAGGCAGTCCCGCACCGACGAGGGTCCGGTCAGCTCCCCGCCGTGCGGCGCCGACAGCAGCCCACCGTCCCGCGCGATCCCGAACGCCCGGTCGAAGTCCCGCGCCATGCCCCGGCGCTCGTCGTTCGACAGACCGAAGCCGACGACCCCCCGGTCCGCGTACCGCACCGCCAGCCGGGCCAGCGTCCGCGCGTCCAGCGGGTGCTTCATCCGGTTCGCGGCGACCAGGACACGCATCCCGAGCCCGGTCTCCCGCGTCGTCGTGTCCACCGCGTCCAGGATGATCTCCAGAGCCGGGATCAGACCGCCCAGCCGTGGGGCGTACGACGTCGGATCCACCTGGATCTCCAGCCAGCCCGAGCCGTCGCGCAGGTCCTCCTCGGCCGCCTCCCGCACCAGGCGCTGAATGTCCTCGGGATCCTGCACGCACGAGCGTGCCGCGTCGTACAGCCGTTGGAAACGGAACCAGCCGCGTTCGTCCGTGGCCCGCAGTCTCGGCGGCTCCCCGCTGGTCAGCGCCTCGGTCAGGGAGTCGGGCAGCCGCACACCGTGCTTGTCGGCCAGTTCCAGCACGGTGGTGGGCCGCATCGACCCGGTGAAGTGCAGGTGCAGATGGGCTTTCGGCAGCTCAGAGACATCACGTACACGCTCCATCCCAAGATCCTGCCGTACACCCCCACCGTCCCGATAGCACTTTCCCCTTTAGTGGCATTGCTCGCACAAGCGCACCCCCCACCACCCGCACCCCCACACCCGCACCCCACCCACCCCCAACAAAAAGCAGGACCCCGCCTACGACAACACGTAGCCGGAGCCCTGCGACGGGTGATACGGGTCAGTCCCGCGCCTCCGCCAGCAACTTCTGGATCCGCGAGACACCCTCGACGAGGTCCTCGTCCCCCAGGGCGTACGACAGACGCAGGTACCCCGGCGTGCCGAACGCCTCGCCCGGGACGACCGCCACCTCGGACTCCTCCAAGATCAGCGCGGCCAGCTCGACCGTGTCCTGCGGACGCCTGCCGCGGATCTCCTTGCCGAGCAGGCCCTTCACCGACGGGTACGCGTAGAAGGCGCCCTCGGGCTCCGGGCAGACCACGCCGTCGATCTCGTTGAGCATCCGCACGATGGTCCGGCGCCGCCGGTCGAAGGCCTCACGCATCTCGGCGACGGCGTCCAGCCCACCCGACACCGCGGCCAGCGCCGCGACCTGGGCCACGTTCGACACGTTCGACGTGGCGTGCGACTGGAGGTTCGTCGCCGCCTTCACCACGTCCTTCGGGCCGATGATCCAGCCGACCCGCCAGCCCGTCATCGCGTAGGTCTTCGCCACTCCGTTGACCACGATGCACTTGTCGCGCAGCTCCGGCAGGATCGCCGGCAGCGAGGTGAACGTCGCGTCGCCGTAGACGAGGTGCTCGTAGATCTCGTCGGTCAGCACCCACAGGCCGTGCTCGACGGCCCAGCGACCGATCGCCTCGGCGTCCTCGGCGCTGTAGACCGCGCCGGTCGGGTTGGACGGCGACACGAAGAGGACGACCTTCGTCTTCTCCGTACGAGCCGCCTCCAGCTGCTCCACGCTCACCCGGTAACCGGTCGTCTCGTCCGCGACGACATCCACCGGGACACCGCCGGCCAGCCGGATCGACTCCGGGTACGTCGTCCAGTACGGCGCCGGCACGATGACCTCGTCGCCCGGGTCGAGGATCGCGGCGAAGGCCTCGTAGATCGCCTGCTTGCCACCGTTGGTGACGAGGATCTGCGACGGGTCGACCTCGTAGTTCGAGTCGCGCAGCGTCTTCGCGGCGATCGCGGCCTTCAGCTCGGGCAGACCACCGGCCGGGGTGTAGCGGTGGTACTTCGGGTTCTTGCAGGCCTCGACGGCCGCCTCGACGATGTAGTCCGGGGTCGGGAAGTCGGGCTCACCGGCGCCGAAGCCGATCACCGGGCGCCCGGCGGCCTTGAGTGCCTTGGCCTTGGCGTCCACGGCGAGGGTGGCGGACTCGGAGATCGCGCCGACTCGGGCGGAGACCCGGCGCTCGGTGGGAGGGGTTGCAGGGCTCATGGACCCCATCGTTCCAGACCGGAAACTTCCCCGGCACGCGGGTTTCACAGACTGAACAACCGCTGAACAACCGTCCGGATCCGGGCCTCACGCTGGGCGATCTTCCGCGATCAACGTCCCTACGCGCACTTTCTGTTCGACCTCCGGCCGCGGAACACGTACACTCTCACCTCGTTGGCCTTCAGCGGGCTGCGCTCAACCGGTGCACACCGAGCACTCGGGCGGATGCGGTACGTTGGGTGGCACACAAAGGGTCGTAGCTCAATTGGTAGAGCACTGGTCTCCAAAACCAGCGGTTGGGGGTTCAAGTCCCTCCGGCCCTGCTACACACACCTTCGCCAGGATGTGTGCACGCATGTACGTACAGCAATGCACCGCCGTGCGGCTCAGACCGGGCGCGGCACGGCCACGACCCGGAATCAGGTGAGGACGAGTGACGGACGCCGTGGGCTCCATCGACATGCCTGATGCCCAGGACGAGGCGCCGGAGTCCAAGAAGACTCGTAAGGGCGGCAAGCGGGCCAAGAAGGGTCCGCTGAAGCGTCTCGCGTTGTTCTACCGCCAGATCGTCGCGGAGCTCCGCAAGGTCGTCTGGCCGTCACGCAGCCAGCTGACGACGTACGCGACCGTGGTGATCGTCTTCGTGCTCGTCATGATCGGACTTGTGACCGTGATTGACTATGGTCTCAACCACGCCGCCAAGTACGTATTCGGCTGAGCACAGAGCGAAGGGCGCCGCGGTTACCGGCGCCCGTTTTCGCATGTTCCACCCCTATGTATCCAGGAAGAAGCAGCCACCGTGTCTGACCAGAACCTGAACGACGCCATCGAGCCACACGGGCAGGACGTCGAGTCCGTGGAAGACGAGCTCGAGATCGTCGAGGGTGCGGACGAGGACCTGGACGAGGTCGAGGCTGCCGACGCCGACGCGGGCGAGCCCGCGGAGGAAGCCGCGCTCCACGCCGAGGACGAGGGCGACGAAGCCGCCGAGGACGACGAGGCCGCCGCCGACACCGACGGTGAGCTCACGGACGAGGCCGGGGAAGAGGCCGAGGACGAAGAGCCGGCCGAGCCCGTCGACCCCGTGGCCGCCCTGCGTGAGGAACTGCGCACCCTCCCCGGCGAGTGGTACGTCATCCACACCTACGCCGGCTACGAGAACCGCGTGAAGACCAACCTGGAGCAGCGCGCCGTCTCGCTGAACGTCGAGGACTACATCTTCGCGGCCGAGGTTCCGCAGGAAGAGGTCGTCCAGATCAAGAACGGCGACCGCAAGACCATCCGGCAGAACAAGCTCCCCGGCTACGTGCTGGTGCGCATGGACCTGACGAACGAGTCCTGGGGCGTCGTCCGCAACACCCCCGGCGTCACCGGCTTCGTGGGCAACGCCTACGACCCGTACCCGCTGACCCTGGACGAGATCGTCAAGATGCTCGCCCCGGAGGCCGAGGAGAAGGCCGCCCGTGAGGCCGCCGAGGCCGAGGGCAAGCCGGCTCCGGCCCGCAAGGTCGAGGTCCAGGTCCTGGACTTCGAGGTCGGCGACTCGGTCACCGTCACCGACGGCCCGTTCGCCACGCTGCAGGCGACCATCAACGAGATCAACGCCGACTCGAAGAAGGTCAAGGGCCTCGTGGAGATCTTCGGCCGCGAGACGCCGGTCGAGCTGTCCTTCGACCAGATCCAGAAGAACTAAGCTCCTCGGGGTCTTCTGGGCCTACCGCTTCCGACCAGGTCAGACGGGCTGCCAAAAGCTTGTCTGACCTGCTCGGTTTTTGGCCGCGCAACTATACCCGTTATCGTTGTGCGGTATGCCTTCATCCGGGACGCGACCCGGACGCAGGCACATCCGATTCGAAAGGACCCGGAGAGCAATGCCTCCCAAGAAGAAGAAGGTCACGGGGCTCATCAAGCTCCAGATCCAGGCCGGTGCCGCCAACCCGGCTCCGCCGGTCGGCCCCGCGCTGGGTCAGCACGGCGTCAACATCATGGAGTTCTGCAAGGCCTACAACGCCGCGACCGAGTCGCAGCGTGGCTGGGTGATCCCGGTGGAGATCACGGTCTACGAGGACCGCTCCTTCACCTTCATCACCAAGACGCCGCCGGCCGCCAAGATGATCCTCAAGGCTGCGGGCGTGGAGAAGGGCTCCGGCGAGCCGCACAAGACCAAGGTCGCCAAGATCACCCAGGCGCAGGTCCGCGAGATCGCCACGACCAAGCTGCCCGACCTCAACGCCAACGACCTGGACGCCGCCGCGAAGATCATCGCGGGCACCGCGCGTTCCATGGGCGTCACGGTCGAGGGCTGAACCCCAGCCCCGTAGCACCTTCGTAGAACCAATGCGGTCTCGGCCGCACGTGGCAGGGCCTGCTCGGCCCGTACCACGACTCCTTTCAGAACACACAGGAGCAGTTGTGAGCAAGCGCAGCAAGGCTCTCCGCGCTGCGGACGCCAAGATCGACCGGGAGAAGCAGTACGCCCCGCTCGAGGCCGTCCGTCTCGCCAAGGAGACCTCCACGACCAAGTTCGACGGCACCGTCGAGGTCGCCTTCCGTCTGGGTGTCGACCCGCGCAAGGCCGACCAGATGGTCCGTGGCACCGTGAACCTCCCGCACGGCACCGGTAAGACCGCCCGGGTCCTGGTCTTCGCGACCGGTGACCGTGCCGAGGCCGCGACCGCCGCGGGCGCCGACATCGTCGGCGCCGACGAGCTCATCGACGAGGTGTCGAAGGGCCGTCTGGACTTCGACGCCGTCGTCGCCACCCCGGACCTCATGGGCAAGGTCGGCCGCCTCGGCCGCGTCCTCGGCCCGCGTGGTCTGATGCCGAACCCGAAGACCGGCACCGTGACCCCGGACGTGGCCAAGGCCGTGACCGAGATCAAGGGCGGCAAGATCGAGTTCCGCGTCGACAAGCACTCGAACCTGCACTTCATCATCGGCAAGTCGTCCTTCGACGACAGCAAGCTGGTGGAGAACTACGGCGCGGCCCTGGAGGAGATCCTCCGTCTGAAGCCGTCCGCCGCCAAGGGTCGCTACATCAAGAAGGCCGCGATCAGCACCACGATCGGCCCCGGCATTCCGGTCGACCCGAACCGCACCCGCAACCTCCTCGTCGAGGAGGACCCGGCGGCTGTCTGATCTGGCAGAACCTGCCGGATCGCCGAGTCGGCGACGGGCCCCGCACCTTCGAGGTGCGGGGCCCGTTCCCATGTGCGGGTGGCGTGCCCTGGGTTAGCGTGCGGACAGGGCAACGGCACAGGGGGACGTATGAAGTGCAGGAACGGGTGCCGGATCGCCCTCGCGGCCGTGACCGCGGCCGCGCTGACGGGCCTGGCCGCCTGCACCTCCTCCGGGTCGTCCGACGAGCCCGAGGGGGAGCGCCGGACGAGTTCCGCGTCCCACGCGGCCCTGCGCCTGGCCGAGCGGTCCACCGACCGCGCCGAGTCGGTACGCGTACGGTCCACGACCGTCATGGGCACCCAGCTGTCCCTCAAGGCCGACGGCGCACTCGACTGGGACCAGGGGCTCACCGGCACGCTGACCATCACGTACACCGGCGGCACGACGGCCGAGACGATGCGCGCGCTCGGCATCACCTCGATGGATGCGCGCTATCTGCCCGACGCCTACTACGCGCACATGGGCGACGCGTTCGCCCGGAAGGCCGGCGGCAGGCACTGGATCAAGTACGCCTACGACCACCTCGCGGACCTCGGCGGCGGCGCGACCTTCGGCGACCAGATGCGCACCACCACGCCGAACCAGTCGATACGGCTGCTGCTCGACTCCGAGGACCTGCGCGAGGTCGGCGAGGAGCAGGTCGACGGGCGGGCCACCACCCACTACTCGGGCACGGTGGCCGTGGGCGAGGTGGCCGACGCGCGGCTGCGCGAGCAACTCCAACAGGCCGGCGTCACCACCGAGACCGTGGACGTCTGGGTCGACGACCGGGACCTGCTGGTCAAGAAGGTCGACCGGGGCAGGACCGCGACCGGCGAGCTGACCCAGACCGCCCACTACAGCGACTACGGCGTGCGGGTCTCCACCCGCAGGCCCCCGGCCGACGACACCGAGGACTTCAGGAACCTGCTGGCGCAGCAAGGCGGTTCGGCCTCCTGAGGCCCCGGGAATTGGTGGGTCCCGTGCCGCCTCCTGGGATACGCTCACGGCCTTGCTGTGAGTAGTCCATGTGTTCCTTGGGGGGAATCAGTGGTGTCTTCCATACGTACGTCCTTGCGCCATAAGACCGCCGGTGCCGGCCTCGCCGCCCTGCTCCTCGCCGCGGGGGCGGTGGGATGCGGCACGGAGAAGTCGCCGAGCATGTCGCCCGCCGCGGCTGTCGCCAAGGCGGCGAAGAACACGGAGGACATCACGTCCTTCCGGTACCGCATGACCGGCAAGGTGCCCGAGCAGGGCCGGGTCAAGGCCGAGGCCTCGATGCGCATCAAGCCCACCGTGGCCATGAGCATGAAGATCACGGCGCTCGACCAGGGCGCGGACGGCACCGCGGAGATCCGCCTCGTCGACAAGGCCATGTACATCGGCGGGGGAGCCGCCGCGGCCAAGGAGATGGACGGCAAGAGCTGGATCAAGTTCGACATGTCCGCGCTGGGCGACAAGGGCGGCCTCGGCGATGGCACGCCGGGCGCGGGCCAGGCCGACAAGAACCCGGCGACCGAGTCCACCTTCCTCACCGGCGCCAAGGACGTGAAGAAGGTCGGCACCGAGACCGTCGAGGGCACCGAGACCACGCGCTACTCCGGCGTCGTCACCCTCGAGGACCTCAAGGCCTCCGTGAAGAACAAGGACAAGGCCACCCGCGAGCGGCGCGAGAAGAGCATCAAGCAGTACGAGAAGCTGGGCGTCGACGAGCTCACGATGGACATGTGGGTGGACGGCGACGACCACACCAAGCAGTTCCGCATGCAGGGCGACGCCGCCAAGGGCCCGCTCGACATGACCATCACCTTCCTCGACGTCAACAAGCCGGTGAGCGTGACGGCGCCGCCCGCCAAGGACACGGCGGACCTCGCCGAGATGATGAAGAAGGCCCTGGACAGCTGATCCGGCGCGGGGCGCCCAGCCCCGTGCGACCGGATTTGCCTGACGGCGATCGGGTCACGTACTCTCCTACAGAAGCCAAAGACCGCTGGTCGTTGCCGTGCGCTCGTGAGAGGGCCCGGTGACCGAAGGATCCGCTGCAAACCGCGGACGACCCGCGTAGGTGACCGTGGAAGTACTCCCGGAGTCCGCTGCTAGCGCTGCGGAAACCGGTTGAGTTACGCCCCGTGCGCCTGCGCCGGGGCGTTTCGTTTCTCCCAGCCCCTTCCGAGCGGTCGTCATCACCCGGAAGGAGGCCGACGCTCATGGCAAGGCCCGACAAGGCTGCCGCGGTAGCCGAGCTCGCGGAGCAGTTCCGCAGCTCGAACGCCGCTGTGCTGACCGAGTACCGGGGTCTCACCGTCGCGCAGCTCAAGAACCTGCGCCGCTCGCTCGGTGAGAACGCCCAGTACGCCGTGGTGAAGAACACGCTGACCAAGATTGCGGCCAACGAGGCCGGGATCACGACGCTCGACGACCTGTTCAACGGTCCGACGGCAGTTGCCTTCGTCGCCGGTGACCCGGTGGAGTCGGCGAAGGGTCTTCGTGACTTCGCCAAGGACAACCCGAACCTCGTCATCAAGGGCGGTGTCCTTGACGGCAAGGCGCTGTCCGCCGACGAGATCAAGAAGCTCGCGGACCTCGAGTCCCGCGAGGTTCTGCTCGCCAAGCTGGCGGGTGCCTTCAAGGGCAAGCAGACCCAGGCTGCGCAGCTCTTCCAGGCGCTTCCCTCGAAGTTCGTCCGCACCGCGGAGGCGCTTCGTGCCAAGCAGGCCGAGCAGGGCGGTGCCGAGTAATTCGGCTCGCGCATTGACCGCCGCCTAGGCAGTGGTCGCAGCGGGCCGAAAGTACGCCCGCCTCACATGTACATCCGGCACCAGCCGATTTAGTGGAAGGATCGCCCCCATGGCGACGAAGCTGTCCCAGGAAGAGCTGCTCGAGCAGTTCGAGTCCCTCACCCTCATCGAGCTCTCCGAGTTCGTGAAGGCGTTCGAGGAGAAGTTCGACGTCACCGCCGCCGCCGCGGTCGCCGTCGCCGGCCCGGCCGGCCCGGCCGCCGCCGCCGAGGCCGTTGAGGAGCAGGACGAGTTCGACGTCATCCTCACCGGTGCCGGCGACAAGAAGATCCAGGTCATCAAGGTCGTGCGTGAGCTGACCTCGCTGGGTCTGAAGGAGGCCAAGGACCTCGTGGACGGCGCCCCGAAGCCCGTCGTCGAGAAGGTCTCCAAGGAGGCCGCTGAGAAGGCCGCCGAGTCCCTCAAGGGCGCCGGCGCCTCCGTCGAGGTCAAGTGACCTCACGGAGTCCGCAGGACTCTCTGGTCGGCTGACACGGTTCCTCTGAGAGGGCTGTAACGCTGACGCGTCGAAGAGCGATCATCCATCCGGGTGGTCGCTCTTCGGCGTTCGAGGAGCCGGGCGGCGGCAACCTTGCACCGAGGTCCGCGCGGAGTATGGTGATCTTCATCGTGCCTCCGGGCGGTCCCCGGTACGGGCTGTACGTGACGAGCGCAGCACCCGGTTCGGGCAAGGGGGCCTTGACGAACCGCACGCAGCGCGCAATTCTCAGGACGCGTCGTCACAACGATCCGAATCCGAGGCATGGATCGGCGACGAAGAGGGCAGTATCAACGTGCGTTGAGGGCGTGAGCTTGCCGAAGGTGTTGAGAACAACGAGGGTCTCAAAAACCCGCACTGGACATCAGTGTGCCAAGTGGCTACACTGACCCTTTGCGCTGCCTGTTAGCTGTCCCCTGCCCGTCACCAGGGGCATGCCCTCGATTGAGCACCGACGATCAGACCGAATCCGACCTGGCCATTTGAGCCGGAGAAGGAAACGGCTGTCTCTGTGTCCTTGAGAGGGACCGGTACGCGCGTAGTGAGTCCGAGCCCTCGGAAGGACCCCCTCTTGGCCGCCTCGCGCACTGCCTCGACCGCGAATACGAACAACGCCGCCAGCACTGCCCCGCTGCGCATTTCCTTTGCAAAGATCAAGGAGCCCCTCGAGGTTCCGAACCTTCTCGCGCTGCAAACCGAGAGCTTTGACTGGCTGCTCGGCAACGACGCGTGGAAGGCTCGCGTCGAGGCGGCTCTCGAGTCCGGTCAGGACGTCCCCACCAAGTCCGGTCTGGAGGAGATCTTCGAGGAGATCTCCCCGATCGAGGACTTCTCCGGGTCGATGTCGCTGACGTTCCGCGACCACCGTTTCGAGCCTCCGAAGAACAGCATCGACGAGTGCAAGGACCGTGACTTCACGTACGCGGCCCCGCTCTTCGTGACGGCCGAGTTCACCAACAACGAGACCGGCGAGATCAAGTCCCAGACCGTCTTCATGGGCGACTTCCCGCTCATGACGGGCAAGGGCACCTTCGTCATCAACGGCACCGAGCGTGTCGTGGTGTCCCAGCTGGTCCGCTCGCCGGGTGTCTACTTCGACTCCTCCATCGACAAGACGTCCGACAAGGACATCTTCTCCGCCAAGGTGATCCCGTCCCGGGGTGCCTGGCTGGAGCTGGAGATCGACAAGCGCGACATGGTCGGTGTCCGCATCGACCGCAAGCGCAAGCAGTCCGTCACCGTCCTGCTCAAGGCTCTCGGTTGGACGACCGAGCAGATCCTCGAGGAGTTCGGCGAGTACGAGTCGATGCGTGCCACCCTGGAGAAGGACCACACCCAGGGCCAGGACGACGCGCTGCTCGACATCTACCGCAAGCTGCGTCCGGGCGAGCCGCCCACGCGTGAGGCCGCGCAGACGCTGCTCGAGAACCTCTACTTCAACCCCAAGCGCTACGACCTCGCCAAGGTCGGCCGCTACAAGGTCAACAAGAAGCTGGGTGCGGACGCTCCGCTGGACGCGGGTGTCCTGACCGTCGAGGACGTCATCTCGACGATCAAGTACCTGGTGAAGCTGCACGCCGGTGAGACCGAGACGGCCGCTGACAACGGCACCACGATCGTCGTCGAGACCGACGACATCGACCACTTCGGCAACCGTCGTCTGCGCAGCGTCGGCGAGCTCATCCAGAACCAGGTCCGTACGGGTCTGGCGCGTATGGAGCGAGTCGTCCGTGAGCGCATGACGACCCAGGACGTCGAGGCGATCACGCCGCAGACCCTGATCAACATCCGGCCGGTCGTCGCCTCCATCAAGGAGTTCTTCGGCACCAGCCAGCTGTCGCAGTTCATGGACCAGAACAACCCGCTGTCGGGTCTCACCCACAAGCGCCGCCTGTCGGCTCTTGGCCCGGGTGGTCTCTCCCGTGAGCGGGCCGGCTTCGAGGTCCGTGACGTGCACCCGTCCCACTACGGACGCATGTGCCCGATCGAGACGCCCGAAGGCCCGAACATCGGTCTGATCGGTTCGCTCGCCTCCTACGGTCGCGTCAACGCCTTCGGTTTCGTCGAGACGCCCTACCGCCGGGTCACCGACGGTGTCGTCACCGACGAGGTCGACTACCTGACGGCCGACGAAGAGGACCGCTTCGTCATCGCGCAGGCCAACGCCACGCTCGACGACACGCTGCGCTTCACCGAGAACCGCGTCCTGGTCCGCCGCCGTGGCGGCGAGGTCGACTACGTCCCCGGTGACGACGTGGACTACATGGACGTCTCGCCGCGCCAGATGGTGTCGGTCGCGACCGCCATGATCCCGTTCCTCGAGCACGACGACGCCAACCGTGCCCTCATGGGCGCGAACATGATGCGCCAGGCCGTGCCGCTGATCAAGTCCGAGGCCCCGCTCGTCGGCACCGGCATGGAGTACCGCTCCGCGGTCGACGCCGGCGACGTGGTCAAGGCCGAGAAGGACGGTGTGGTCCAGGAGGTCTCCGCGGACTACATCACCACCACCAACGACGACGGTACGTACATCACGTACCGCCTGGCCAAGTTCTCCCGCTCCAACCAGGGCACCTCGGTCAACCAGAAGGTCATCGTCAACGAGGGAGACCGGATCATCACCGGCCAGGTCCTCGCCGACGGTCCGGCCACCGAGAACGGCGAGATGGCGCTGGGCAAGAACCTGCTCGTGGCGTTCATGCCGTGGGAGGGTCACAACTACGAGGACGCGATCATCCTGTCGCAGCGCCTCGTGCAGGACGACGTCCTCTCCTCGATCCACATCGAGGAGCACGAGGTCGACGCCCGTGACACCAAGCTCGGCCCCGAGGAGATCACCCGGGACATCCCGAACGTCTCCGAGGAGGTCCTCGCCGACCTCGACGAGCGCGGCATCATCCGTATCGGTGCCGAGGTCGTCGCCGGAGACATCCTGGTCGGCAAGGTCACGCCCAAGGGTGAGACCGAGCTGACCCCGGAGGAGCGCCTGCTCCGCGCGATCTTCGGTGAGAAGGCCCGTGAGGTCCGTGACACCTCGCTGAAGGTGCCGCACGGCGAGATCGGCAAGGTCATCGGCGTCCGCGTCTTCGACCGTGAGGAGGGCGACGAGCTTCCCCCCGGTGTGAACCAGCTGGTGCGCGTGTACGTGGCGCAGAAGCGCAAGATCACCGACGGTGACAAGCTCGCCGGCCGTCACGGCAACAAGGGCGTCATCTCGAAGATCCTGCCCATCGAGGACATGCCGTTCCTCGAGGACGGGACCCCGGTCGACATCATCCTCAACCCGCTCGGTGTCCCGTCCCGAATGAACCCGGGACAGGTCCTGGAGATCCACCTCGGCTGGCTCGCCAGCCGCGGCTGGGACGTCTCCGGCCTCGCGGACGAGTGGGCGCAGCGCCTGCAGGTCATCGGCGCCGACCAGGTCGACGCGGGCACGAACGTCGCGACCCCCGTCTTCGACGGTGCGCGTGAGGACGAGCTGGCCGGCCTGCTGCAGCACACCATCCCGAACCGCGACGGCGAGCGCATGGTGCTCCCGTCCGGCAAGGCGAAGCTGTTCGACGGCCGCTCCGGCGAGCCGTTCCCGGAGCCGATCTCGGTCGGCTACATGTACATCCTGAAGCTGCACCACCTGGTCGACGACAAGCTGCACGCCCGTTCGACCGGCCCGTACTCGATGATCACCCAGCAGCCGCTGGGTGGTAAGGCTCAGTTCGGTGGCCAGCGCTTCGGCGAGATGGAGGTGTGGGCGCTGGAGGCATACGGCGCCGCGTACGCCCTCCAGGAACTGCTGACCATCAAGTCCGACGACGTCACCGGCCGCGTGAAGGTCTACGAGGCCATCGTCAAGGGCGAGAACATCCCCGAGCCCGGCATCCCCGAGTCCTTCAAGGTGCTCATCAAGGAGATGCAGTCGCTCTGCCTGAACGTGGAGGTGCTGTCCAGCGACGGTATGTCCATCGAGATGCGTGACACCGACGAGGACGTCTTCCGCGCGGCGGAGGAGCTCGGCATCGACCTGTCCCGGCGCGAGCCGAGCAGCGTCGAAGAGGTCTGACGGGAGTCCGGCACGGAGGTTCTGCGACACGATCCAGAACCTCCGGCCGGCCCCAGGACCCCCGTTTCAGACCCCACAGACTTACAACCCTGAGAGGGATTGACGCATAGTGCTCGACGTCAACTTCTTCGATGAGCTCCGGATCGGTCTGGCCACCGCTGACGACATCCGTCAGTGGAGCCACGGCGAGGTCAAGAAGCCCGAGACCATCAACTACCGCACCCTCAAGCCCGAAAAGGACGGACTCTTCTGCGAGAAGATCTTCGGTCCGACCCGGGACTGGGAGTGCTACTGCGGCAAGTACAAGCGCGTTCGCTTCAAGGGCATCATCTGCGAGCGCTGTGGCGTCGAGGTCACGCGCGCCAAGGTGCGTCGTGAGCGGATGGGCCACATCGAGCTGGCCGCGCCCGTTACGCACATCTGGTACTTCAAGGGTGTTCCTTCGCGCCTTGGCTACCTGCTGGACCTGGCGCCGAAGGACCTCGAGAAGGTCATCTACTTCGCGGCGTACATGATCACGTTCGTCGACGAGGAGCGCCGTACCCGCGACCTGCCCTCCCTGGAGGCGCACGTCTCCGTCGAGCGGCAGCAGATCGAGAACCGCCGCGACGCCGACCTCGAAGGCCGGGCCAAGAAGCTCGAGACCGACCTGGCCGAGCTGGAGGCCGAGGGTGCCAAGGCCGACGTGCGCCGCAAGGTGCGCGAGGGTGCCGAGCGTGAGATGAAGCAGCTGCGTGACCGTGCGCAGCGCGAGATCGACCGTCTCGACGAGGTGTGGACCCGCTTCAAGAACCTCAAGGTCCAGGACCTGGAGGGCGACGAGCTCCTCTACCGCGAGCTGCGTGACCGCTTCGGCACGTACTTCGACGGCTCGATGGGTGCCGCGGCGTTGCAGAAGCGCCTGGAGTCCTTCGACCTGGACGAGGAGGCCGAGCGCCTCCGCGAGATCATCCGTACCGGCAAGGGCCAGAAGAAGACCCGTGCGCTGAAGCGGCTGAAGGTCGTGTCTGCCTTCCTGCAGACCTCCAACAGCCCCAAGGGCATGGTCCTCGACTGCGTCCCGGTCATCCCGCCGGACCTTCGCCCGATGGTGCAGCTGGACGGTGGCCGCTTCGCGACCTCCGACCTCAACGACCTGTACCGCCGTGTGATCAACCGGAACAACCGCCTGAAGCGCCTTCTCGACCTCGGTGCGCCCGAGATCATCGTGAACAACGAGAAGCGCATGCTCCAGGAGGCCGTCGACGCGCTGTTCGACAACGGTCGTCGTGGCCGTCCGGTCACCGGTCCCGGTAACCGCCCGCTGAAGTCCCTCAGCGACATGCTGAAGGGCAAGCAGGGTCGATTCCGTCAGAACCTGCTCGGTAAGCGTGTGGACTACTCCGCGCGTTCCGTGATCGTCGTCGGTCCGCAGCTGAAGCTGCACCAGTGCGGTCTGCCGAAGGCGATGGCGCTGGAGCTCTTCAAGCCGTTCGTGATGAAGCGCCTGGTCGACCTGAACCACGCGCAGAACATCAAGAGCGCCAAGCGCATGGTGGAGCGCGGCCGCACGGTCGTGTACGACGTCCTCGAAGAGGTCATCGCCGAGCACCCGGTTCTGCTGAACCGTGCTCCCACCCTGCACCGCCTCGGCATCCAGGCCTTCGAGCCGCAGCTGGTCGAGGGCAAGGCCATCCAGATCCACCCGCTCGTCTGCACCGCGTTCAACGCGGACTTCGACGGTGACCAGATGGCCGTGCACCTGCCGCTGTCCGCGGAGGCGCAGGCCGAGGCCCGCATCCTGATGCTGTCCTCGAACAACATCCTCAAGCCCGCCGACGGCCGTCCGGTGACGATGCCGACCCAGGACATGGTCCTCGGTCTGTTCTTCCTCACCACCGACGGTGCCCTGCGCAACGTCAAGGGCGAGGACCGGTCCTTCGGCTCCGCGGCCGAGGCGATCATGGCGTTCGACGCCGGCGAGCTCTCGCTGCAGTCGCGCGTGGACATCCGCTTCCCGGTGGGCACCATCCCGCCGCGCGGCTGGACCCCGCCGGCCCGCGAAGAGGGTGAGCCGGAGTGGCAGCAGGGTGACACCTTCCGTCTGCGGACGACCCTGGGCCGCGCGCTCTTCAACGAGCTGCTGCCCGAGGACTACCCGTTCGTCGACTACGAGGTCGGCAAGAAGCAGCTCTCCGAGATCGTCAACGACCTCGCCGAGCGCTACCCCAAGGTCATCGTGGCGGCGACGCTCGACAACCTGAAGGCGGCCGGCTTCTACTGGGCGACCCGTTCCGGCGTCACCGTGGCCATCTCCGACATCGTCGTTCCCGAGGCGAAGAAGGAGATCGTCAAGGGCTACGAGGCGCAGGACGAGAAGGTCCAGAAGCAGTACGAGCGTGGTCTGATCACCAAGGACGAGCGCACGCAGGAGCTCATCGCGATCTGGACCAAGGCGACCAACGAGGTCGCCGAGGCGATGAACGCGAACTTCCCCAAGACGAACCCCATCTTCATGATGGTTGACTCGGGTGCCCGAGGAAACATGATGCAGATGCGTCAGATCGCCGGTATGCGTGGTCTGGTGTCGAACGCGAAGAACGAGACCATCCCGCGTCCCATCAAGGCCTCGTTCCGTGAGGGTCTGTCGGTGCTGGAGTACTTCATCTCCACGCACGGTGCCCGTAAGGGTCTGGCGGACACCGCCCTGCGTACCGCCGACTCGGGTTACCTGACCCGTCGTCTGGTGGACGTCTCGCAGGACGTCATCATCCGCGAGGAGGACTGCGGCACCGAGCGCGGTCTGAAGCTGAAGATCGCCACCCGCGGCGCCGACGGCGTGCTGCGCAAGACGGACGACGTCGAGACCAGCGTCTACGCCCGCATGCTCGCCGAGGACGTCGTCATCGACGGCAAGGTGATCGCGCCGGCCAACGTGGACCTCGGCGACGTGCTCATCGACCAGCTGGTGCACCACGGTGTGGAGGAGGTCAAGACCCGCTCGATCCTGACCTGCGAGTCCCACGTCGGCACCTGCGCGATGTGCTACGGCCGTTCGCTGGCCACCGGCAAGCTGGTCGACATCGGTGAGGCGGTCGGCATCATCGCCGCCCAGTCCATCGGTGAGCCCGGCACCCAGCTGACGATGCGTACCTTCCACACCGGTGGTGTGGCCGGTGACGACATCACCCAGGGTCTGCCCCGTGTCGTCGAGCTCTTCGAGGCTCGTACGCCGAAGGGTGTCGCCCCGATCTCCGAGGCCAACGGCCGCGTCCGGATCGAGGAGACCGAGAAGACCAAGAAGATCGTCATCACGCCGGACGACGGCAGCGACGAGACGGCGTTCCCGATCTCGAAGCGCGCCCGACTCCTGGTCAGCGAGGGCGAGCACGTCGAGGTGGGCCAGAAGCTCACCGTGGGTGCCACCAACCCGCACGACGTGCTGCGCATCCTGGGCCAGCGTGCCGTCCAGGTCCACCTGGTCGGCGAGGTCCAGAAGGTCTACAACTCGCAGGGTGTGTCGATCCACGACAAGCACATCGAGATCATCATCCGGCAGATGCTGCGCCGTGTGACGATCATCGAGTCCGGCGACGCCGAGCTGCTGCCCGGCGAGCTGGTCGAGCGCTCGAAGTTCGAGCAGGAGAACCGTCGTGTGGTCCAGGAGGGCGGTCACCCGGCCTCCGGTCGTCCGCAGCTCATGGGTATCACCAAGGCCTCGCTGGCCACGGAGTCCTGGCTGTCGGCGGCGTCCTTCCAGGAGACGACCAGGGTCCTGACGGACGCGGCGATCAACGCCAAGTCCGACTCCCTGATCGGCCTCAAGGAGAACGTCATCATCGGTAAGCTCATCCCGGCCGGTACGGGTCTGTCCCGCTACCGCAACATCCGGGTCGAGCCGACCGAGGAGGCCAAGGCCGCCATGTACTCGGCCGTCGGCTACGACGACATCGACTACTCGCCGTTCGGCACGGGCTCCGGGCAGGCTGTGCCGCTGGAGGACTACGACTACGGGCCGTACAACCAGTAGGCGGACCTGTGAGGCCCCGTTGGGCCTCACCCGGTCGTCACGCACGTCGTCAAGGCGGTCACCCTTCACCGGGTGGCCGCCTTGCGGCGTTTGTCCGCTCCCTTCATTTCCCCCTCCTGCCGTCATGAGAACGGCTAATATGGCCAAATCGCGCCACAGGCAGGGCATTTGACCCTGCCTCGGCCTGCGGGGACCGGGAAGTGAAACGCCGGCGGGGGGCACCGGATGGGGAGCGGAAAGCGGCTGCGTACCTGCCCCTGCGGGGTCACGGCGGCCACCGCCGCGCAGTTGGTGTGCCGGGGGTGCCTGGCACCACTCCACCTCACGGTCCGCCCGGCGGCCTCGTCGGCCGAGCCGCCGGTGAAGAAGGCCGCGGCCGCCCCCAAGACGGTGCGCGATCCGGTCCGGCCCGCCCCATCCGCAGGGCTCAGGCTCCAGTTCTCCTCAGGGGCCATCGACGTACCGGCGGGGAGGACGCTGATCCTGGGGCGAGGGCGTCAGGAATGCCCCGACACCGAGATCCTGGAGCGGTTCGGCAACCTCTCCCGTCGGCACGCCACGGTTTTCGTGGACGTGGACGGCACCGGCTGGATCCGGGACGAGGACTCCACCAACGGCACGTTCCTGGACGGACGGCGGCTCAGCCCGGGCAGCAGGGTGCGGCTCAAGCCGGGCAACTCCCTGCGACTCGCCGCCGACGTGCCCGTCCGGGTGCTCCGGAGCGGACGTCGATGAGCCGAACCTCCCCCGACATGGGCATGACGCTCCCGCAGCCGCTCCACATGTACGAACTCCTCGCCCCGCTGCCGGGGCAGGGTGCCGAGGCCGATGTCTACCGGGTGCGCGACCTGGCGGGCCGGGATCGGGTGGTGAAGCTCTACCGGTGGGGATTCGGCGCCCAGCGGGAGGTGTGGCGCAAACTCCACCTGCTGCAGCACAGCGCGCTCATGCCCATTCTCAAGAAGGGCACCATCCAGGGCGGCCGTGACGAAGGCCGTGACTACGAGGTCATGCCGTACCTGTCCGGAGGCACCGTCGGCGGACTGCTTCGCGGGGGCCCGCTGCGCAGCGCGTTCGTCGTAGGGCTGGTGAACCAACTGGCCGGCGGGATCAACGCACTGCATGCCGCGGGCATCGTCCACCGCGATCTGAAACCGGCCAACCTGCTCCTCGAGGCGGACCGCCGCCATGTGGTGATCGCCGACTTCGGCATCAGCCGGGATCAGTCCCTGGTGCAGGGCACGACCTCCAGGACGCCCGCCTACGCGCCGCCGGAGGTCTACGACAGAACGGTCACGCACGCGTGGGACTGGTGGTCCCTCGGCATGATTGTCCGTCAACTCGTCACCGGGGCACCGCCGTTCGCCGGGATGTCCGAGGGGGAAATCCACCGGGCCCTGCTCGAACGGGACATCGACCTGCGGCAGATGCCCGACGGGCCGCTGCGTGCGCTGTGCCGGGGGCTGCTGATACGCGATCCGGCGAAGCGGTGGGGCGCACAACAGGTGCTGACCTGGCTCGACGGCGAGAGCCGGGAACGGGGCCCGGCGCCCCAGGCGGATCCGGCCGCGGCCTCCACCCGGGTCGACCCGAAACCGCCCGCGGCATCCGGCCCGGGCAAGCAGAGCGCGGGGAAGGCGGCCCCGGTCAAGGCGACCCCGGTGAAGGCGGCCCCGGTCAAGGAGGCTCCGCCGAAGGCCGGTCCCGCGCAGGTCCCCGCGAGCAAGGCGTTCTCGTTCGCCGGGGAAGTGCACCGTACGGCGGCGGAACTCGCCCGCACCCTGCGGGAGTGCGGCACCGACCCGGCCAAGAAGCTGTTCGGCGCCCCCGAACCCAACGAGAACCAGCGCCGCCGTCTGAAGGAACTGCGGTCCTGGACGGAGCAGTTGCCCCGAACCGCCGACCGCACCGACATGAACGCGGTGTACAGCAGGCTGCTGGGGAACGCGCCGCCCGAGATGAAGGCGCTGCATCTGCTTCGCTGGTTGGAGCCGTCGGGCCACGCCGCCTACCGCGGCCGCGCCCTGACCCCGGCCCACCTCGCGCAGACGTGCGCGGCCTCGGTCAGGGGCGGCAGCCCCGAGGCCGACAAGCTCGTCGCCGATCTGATCGGCCAGCAGATGGTGCAGGTCCTTGAGGGCTTCGCCCCGCTGCGTCGCCTCAAGGGTGTCCAAGCGGCCCATGCCGAACTGGTCAAGCAGTGGCGCGTGTCTGTGGGCCGCCGCGCCACGGTGCCCGACGAACTTCGCGACCCCACAGCTCCCGCGGTACGGGCCGGGCTGCTGCTCGCCCTGATGCCTTGGCCGGAGGCGTCCAAGAAGCTCGAGGAACTGAAGGCTGAGCTCTCGCTTCCGGCGGGGGCCGACGTGGAGTGGTTCAACGGGCTCATCAAGGACCTGGGCGGCAAGGGCTCCGCCGGCGAGCAGGCCGTACGTGCCGTGTGCACCAAGTACGCGGTGCGTGAGGTGCGGCAGCGCGAGGCGAAGAAGCAGGCCGCCGCCAAGCAGAAGCAGGAACAGACGGCCGTCAAACAGAAGCCGAAGCAGAAGCCGGCGGTACCCGCGCAGAAACCGGCGGCACCGAAGCAGAAGCCGGCGAAGCACAAGCAGAGCGGTACGACGGTGAGGGCCCCGGCGGCGGCCAAGCCCCCGCTGCCGAGGACGCAGCGCCGCGAAGCCCTCCGTCGCGCCGGTGAGTGGACGATGGTGTGGACGGCACTGTGGGCGGCGCTGGCCTGGCTCGGCTGGGGGTGGTTCAACGCGCACATCAGCGTGCTGCTGACCGTGCAGATCCTCGCCCTGATGCTCGTGCCGCTGGGCGTGCGGCTGCGTACGGCAGGCGGGCTGGGGAGCGCCTACCGGCCGCCGCTGCACCAGCCCCTCCGCTGGCTGCACGAGCCGCGGAAGTCCCCCTGGCGGCCAGGGAACCGTCTCCAGTTCGCCGTCGGCTTCGTCGCCTGTTCCGGTGCGCTGATCAGGGGCGCCGCGTACTACGAGGCCAAGGGCACGCAGGACCCCTTCGTCGTCGCTGACGTCATCCTGTGGGTGGCGGCGCTGATCTGGCTCTTCTCCAGGGACCGCAAGCATCTGCGGACCTGGGACTCCCGCCACCCGATGTGGCGCCCGCAGCCGCGGCGGCGGGGCCACAAGCATTAGGGCCACCCACGAAAGACCCTAGCCGCGGGCCCGCTCCATGCCCTGCGTCCCGCTGTCGCGCAGATACCTCGCCACCGCCACCGTCAACTGGTGTCCGGGGCCGAGCGCGCCGACCACACGGTCGTTGAGCCTGGTCAGCCGGTTGCGGGCGGTGGTGTGCTTGCCCAGGGCGTCCAGGGCCCTGGCGCGTCCGAAGAGGGCCGCGAAGAAGGCCGGGTGGGCCGAAGCGCTCAGTGCGGTCAGCTTGGCGGAGATCTGGGCGAAGGACTTCTCGGCCGCAGCGGCCTCCTTGTTCACCAGCAGCCGTTCCGCGTCCTCTAAGCCGGGCCAGAAGCGCTCGGCCAGACACCCGACGGCGGCACCGGCCCGCTTGCCGGACGAACCCGGAACACGCTCCGGGGCACGCTCATTGCCGGACGGAGTCGGGATGCCCCGCTTGCCGGGGGCCCGCACGGCTTCAGGTCTCCCGGGGCCTTTCGGCACGCCGGTGGCGATGTCCCGTTCCCGGTCCACCAGCCGCTGGGCGGAAGCGGCGGCCCGCGGACGCGCCGCAGGCGCGCCCCCGGAGGCGGCGGACGCGGGGCCAGGTGGTCCCGCGGAGGCGCCCGGCGACAGGGCACCGCCCAGCGCCCAGGTGGCGTGCCGGGCCAAGGCCGCGAGTGCGCCGCGCACCTCCTCGATCCCGGGCCGCCGTTCCGGGGCCCGCTCCAACATCCGGCCGACGAGTAAGGAGAGCGGGGCCGGAACATCCGGACGCCAGTACGTGACCGGCTCCGGGGGAGCGCCCAGCACCCGCATCACGGCGGCGGCCGGATCCGGGGCGGCGAACGGAGAGCCTCCGACGAGCAGGGCGTACAGCGTCACGCCGAAGGAGAAGATGTCGGAACGGGCGTCCCCCGGCCCGCCCGCGGCCTGCTCCGGTGACATGTAGCCGGGGGAGCCGAGCACACTGCCGCGGACCGTGTAGCCCGGTGCGTGCGGGGACACCTGGGTGACGAGGCCGAAGTCGCAGATCTTCACCCGCCGCTCCGAAGTCAGCAGCAGGTTCGTCGGCTTGATGTCCCGGTGCGCGATCTTCGAGGTGTGGGCGGCCTCCAGACCCTGCGCGATCTGCCCGGCATGGCGCACCACCTCGTCGACGGGCAGTGGCCCGCGGGACTCCAGCTCCGCCGCGAGGCTCCGGCCCACCAGGAACTCCATCACGATGTACGGCGTGCCCTCGTGCTCGCCGCGGTCGTGGATGGTCACCACGTACGGATGCTCCAGACGGGCCAGGGCCCGGGCCTCACGGTCGAACCGGCCGTACGCCATCGCCCGGTGGGTGACGCCCCCACCGGTGGTCACGGTCAGCGTCTTCACCGCGACCGTACGCTGAAGGTTCTCGTCCCAGGCCTCGTAGACGGTGCCCTGGCCACCGCTGCCGAGGCGTCGCACCAGTCGGTACCGGCCGGCCAGCAGGGTCTCGCTCATCGCCGCCCCCGCTTCCCACCGGATCCCCGGCCTCCACGACCCCGCCCTGGTTTACGCCCGGGGTTTCCGCCGCCCGCCCGGCCGCGTTCCGGACCCGGCGCGAGCATGGTCGGCTGGGCCGCCTCGCCGGCCACGGGCGTCGGCCGGGCGATTCCGGGACCCTCGCGCGGGTACTGAACGCCGTCCTCGTCGAAGACGTCGAACACGAAGTTCCGGCCGCTGAGTTCCAGCGAGACGCTGTCGTGCAGCACGACCGACTCGCTCCGACCCAGTCGCCGCGCCATTCCGGGCGGCAGCCGCACGTCCTCGCCCCGGGGCCCGCGGACGCGCGTCCCGTTCGCGCTGATGTCGCGGACCATCAGGGTGCGGCCGGACAGTTCCAGGACGACGTGGTTGCGGCTGATCCAGTGGAGCGCCGCCTCTCCCAGGTGGGCGGCGAGCGGCACCCCGCCGCCGGGCACGGTCGGGGCGCGGCCGACCGTCAGACTCTCGCCCTCCACCAGCAGGAAGCGGTGCCGTACCGCTCCCTCGCTGCGCACCTTCAGCTGGACCTGGTGCGGCCGGGCACCCATGTCCTGAAGCTCCACGCCGTGCGTCGGACAACGGACCGTGCCGCCGCGCCGGGTGGGACAGGGCTGGCCGCCGCTGCGGGCGGGACCGAACAGCGGGCAGCCGGGCTCGGGGCACAGCCAGCGCCGCAGCAGCAGATCCTGACGGGCCCCGCCGCGCCGCCGGTCGTACAGGCCCGCGGCGAGCAGCGCGCTCTCCTCCTCCTTGCGGGAGATCTGCCAGTCCTCCGGCTCCGGCATGATCCGGGGCCGCACCAGGACCGTGCCGTCCGGGCCCGCGACGGCCCGGAGGAAGTGGCGCCGGTCGCCCGGCAGCCAGGGGTGTTCGCGGTAGTAGTCGAGGAAGTTGTCGTCGGTGACCACCCGTAACCGGGCCGCGGAGGCGAGTTCGACCAGTCGGTCGTCGGCGACCGGCCGGACCTCCAGCAACCCGTCGGCGTACCAGCTCTCCAGCGTCCCGCGCTCGCTCGCCGTCAGTCGCTCGTCGGTCATCAGCGAACGGTCGGTGACGCAGTACACCTGTACGGCGTCGTCATGGTGGAAGAGGGCCAGGGCGTCCAACAGGCTCAGCAGCCGCCCGAGTTCGGCACCGCGCCGACCGCCCAGTGAGATGTTGCGCACGATGTTCGCGACGTCGATGGCGAAGTCAGCCGTCGACGCGTCCAGGGTCAGCCGCCGATCGGGTCGCATGGGCCCCGAAGCTAGCAGCAGGGAGGTTCCGGGACCGGACGTTCCACCGGGTACGCTCGGCGACAGGAGAAGAAATCCCGGTCGGCCAGGGGGCCGTCTCCGGTTGTTTTGACCCAGGCGCATGAGGTAGGTACGCTCAGACCTTGTGCCTGGGGTGTGCCCTGGCTCTCGTGCGTGCCTTCAAACCGCATAGCGAGCCGTCATTGGCCACCGTGATCTGTGCCCTTCTCGCCTGGCGGCGAGGGTCTGCCGGATTCGACACACCCGACCGCGTGGGTCGGCGACGTTCCAGGTTAGCTTCACCATTCGGCACACAGAAACCGGAGAAGTAGTGCCTACGATCCAGCAGCTGGTCCGCAAGGGCCGGCAGGACAAGGTCGAGAAGAACAAGACGCCCGCACTCGAGGGTTCCCCTCAGCGTCGCGGCGTCTGCACGCGTGTGTTCACGACCACCCCGAAGAAGCCGAACTCGGCCCTGCGTAAGGTCGCGCGTGTGCGTCTGACCAGCGGGATCGAGGTCACTGCTTACATTCCGGGTGAGGGACACAACCTGCAGGAGCACTCCATCGTGCTCGTGCGCGGCGGCCGTGTGAAGGACCTGCCCGGTGTTCGCTACAAGATCATCCGCGGTTCGCTCGACACCCAGGGTGTCAAGAACCGCAAGCAGGCCCGCAGCCGCTACGGCGCCAAGAAGGAGAAGTAGAAATGCCTCGTAAGGGCCCCGCCCCGAAGCGCCCGGTCATCATCGACCCGGTCTACGGTTCTCCTCTGGTGACCTCCCTGATCAACAAGGTGCTGCTGAACGGCAAGCGCTCCACCGCCGAGCGCATCGTGTACGGCGCCATGGAGGGCCTGCGCGAGAAGACCAGCAACGACCCGGTCATCACGCTGAAGCGCGCGCTGGAGAACATCAAGCCGACCCTCGAGGTCAAGTCCCGCCGTGTCGGTGGTGCGACGTACCAGGTTCCGATCGAGGTCAAGCCCGGTCGCGCCAACACGCTCGCGCTGCGCTGGCTGGTCGGTTACTCCCGTGCCCGTCGCGAGAAGACCATGACCGAGCGTCTCCTCAACGAGCTCCTCGACGCCTCCAACGGCCTTGGTGCCGCTGTGAAGAAGCGCGAGGACACCCACAAGATGGCCGAGTCCAACAAGGCCTTCGCGCACTACCGCTGGTAGTCGCAACCCACATCGAGACCGAGAGAAGACGAAAGCCTTATGGCTACCACTTCACTTGACCTGGCCAAGGTCCGCAACATCGGGATCATGGCCCACATCGACGCGGGCAAGACGACCACCACCGAGCGGATCCTCTTCTACACCGGCGTCAGCTACAAGATCGGTGAGGTCCACGACGGCGCCGCCACCATGGACTGGATGGAGCAGGAGCAGGAGCGTGGCATCACGATCACCTCTGCTGCCACCACCTGTCACTGGCCGCTCGAGGACAACGACTACACCATCAACATCATCGACACCCCCGGGCACGTCGACTTCACGGTCGAGGTGGAGCGTTCGCTCCGCGTGCTCGACGGTGCCGTCACGGTGTTCGACGGTGTCGCGGGTGTCGAGCCGCAGTCCGAGACGGTGTGGCGTCAGGCCGACCGTTACGGCGTGCCGCGCATCTGCTTCGTGAACAAGCTGGACCGTACCGGCGCCGAGTTCCACCGCTGCGTGGACATGATCTCGGACCGCCTGGGCGCCCAGCCGCTCGTCATGCAGCTCCCGATCGGCGCCGAGGCCGACTTCAAGGGCGTCGTGGACCTGGTCCGCATGAAGGCGCTCGTGTGGTCCGCCGAGGCCGCCAAGGGCGAGATGTACGACACCGTCGACATCCCGGCCTCGCACACCGAGGCTGCCGAGGAGTACCGCGGCAAGCTGATCGAGGGCGTTGCCGAGAACGACGAAGAGATCATGGAGCTGTACCTGGAGGGCGTCGAGCCCACCGAGGAGCAGCTGTACGCCGCGATCCGTCGCATCACCATCGCGTCCGGCAAGTCCAGCGACACCACGGTCACCCCGGTGTTCTGTGGCACCGCGTTCAAGAACAAGGGCGTCCAGCCCCTGCTCGACGCGGTCGTGCGCTACCTTCCGACTCCGCTCGACGTCGAGGCCATCGAGGGCCACGACGTCAAGGACCCGGAGCTGGTCGTCAAGCGCAAGCCGTCCGAGGACGAGCCGCTGTCCGCCCTCGCGTTCAAGATCATGAGCGACCCGCACCTGGGCAAGCTCACCTTCGTCCGGGTCTACTCGGGCCGCCTGGAGTCCGGCACCGCCGTGCTGAACTCCGTCAAGGGCAAGAAGGAGCGCATCGGCAAGATCTACCGCATGCACGCGAACAAGCGTGAGGAGATCGAGTCGGTGGGCGCCGGTGACATCGTCGCCGTCATGGGCCTGAAGCAGACCACCACCGGTGAGACGCTGGCCGACGACAAGAACCCGGTGATCCTGGAGTCCATGGACTTCCCGGCGCCGGTCATCGAGGTCGCCATCGAGCCCAAGTCCAAGGGTGACCAGGAGAAGCTGGGTGTCGCCATCCAGCGTCTCGCGGAGGAGGACCCCTCCTTCCAGGTGCACACCAACGAGGAGACCGGCCAGACCGTCATCGGCGGTATGGGCGAGCTTCACCTCGAGGTGCTCGTCGACCGCATGAAGCGTGAGTTCAAGGTCGAGGCAAACGTCGGCAAGCCGCAGGTCGCTTACCGCGAGACGATCCGCAAGGCCGTCGAGCGCGTGGACTACACCCACAAGAAGCAGACCGGTGGTACCGGCCAGTTCGCCAAGGTGCAGATCGCGATCGAGCCCATCACCGAGGCCGACGGCCCGGCGTACGAGTTCGTGAACAAGGTCACCGGTGGACGTATCCCGAGGGAGTACATCCCCTCGGTCGACGCCGGTGCCCAGGAGGCCATGCAGTTCGGCATCCTCGCCGGCTACGAGATGACCGGTGTCCGCGTGACGCTGATCGACGGTGGCTACCACGAGGTCGACTCCTCCGAACTCGCGTTCAAGATCGCCGGTTCGCAGGCCTTCAAGGAGGCCGCGCGCAAGGCGAGCCCCGTGCTCCTGGAGCCGATGATGGCCGTCGAGGTCACCACGCCCGAGGACTACATGGGTGAGGTCATCGGCGACATCAACTCCCGCCGTGGTCAGATCCAGGCCATGGAGGAGCGGGCCGGTGCCCGCGTCGTGAAGGGCCTCGTGCCCCTCTCGGAGATGTTCGGCTACGTCGGAGACCTCCGCAGCAAGACGTCGGGTCGCGCGAGCTACTCGATGCAGTTCGACTCCTACGCCGAGGTTCCCCGGAACGTCGCCGAGGAGATCATCGCGAAGGCCAAGGGCGAGTAACGCAAGCCGTTCACACGCTTTAGGCTTGACTCCGGAGCCTCAGGGGCATTCCGCCACAATCATGGTGCGAATGCCCCCAGGCCCGGGCATTCCAGCAAAGATCACCTGGCGCCGATGAAGTAAGGCGTACCAGAACCACTCCCAGGAGGACCCCAGTGGCGAAGGCGAAGTTCGAGCGGACTAAGCCGCACGTCAACATCGGCACCATCGGTCACATCGACCACGGTAAGACGACCCTCACGGCCGCCATTACCAAGGTGCTGCACGACGCGTACCCGGACCTGAACGAGGCCTCGGCCTTCGACCAGATCGACAAGGCTCCTGAGGAGCGCCAGCGCGGTATCACGATCTCCATCGCGCACGTCGAGTACCAGACGGAGACGCGTCACTACGCCCACGTCGACTGCCCCGGTCACGCGGACTACATCAAGAACATGATCACGGGTGCGGCGCAGATGGACGGCGCCATCCTCGTGGTCGCCGCCACCGACGGCCCGATGCCGCAGACCAAGGAGCACGTGCTCCTGGCCCGCCAGGTCGGCGTTCCGTACATCGTCGTCGCCCTGAACAAGGCCGACATGGTGGACGACGAGGAGATCCTGGAGCTCGTCGAGCTCGAGGTCCGTGAGCTCCTCTCCGAGTACGAGTTCCCGGGCGACGACCTGCCGGTCGTCAAGGTCTCGGCGCTCAAGGCGCTCGAGGGCGACAAGGAGTGGGGCAACTCCGTCCTCGAGCTGATGAAGGCCGTCGACGAGTCGATCCCGGAGCCGGAGCGCGACGTCGACAAGCCGTTCCTCATGCCGATCGAGGACGTCTTCACGATCACCGGTCGCGGTACGGTCGTCACCGGCCGTATCGAGCGTGGTGTCCTGAAGGTCAACGAGACCGTCGACATCATCGGCATCAAGACCGAGAAGACCACCACCACGGTCACCGGTATCGAGATGTTCCGCAAGCTGCTCGACGAGGGCCAGGCCGGTGAGAACGTCGGTCTGCTCCTCCGTGGCATCAAGCGCGAGGACGTCGAGCGCGGCCAGGTCATCATCAAGCCGGGCTCGGTCACCCCGCACACCGAGTTCGAGGCGCAGGCCTACATCCTGTCCAAGGACGAGGGTGGCCGCCACACGCCGTTCTTCAACAACTACCGTCCGCAGTTCTACTTCCGTACGACGGACGTGACCGGCGTCGTGACCCTCCCCGAGGGCACCGAGATGGTCATGCCGGGTGACAACACCGAGATGAAGGTGGAGCTCATCCAGCCCGTCGCCATGGAAGAGGGCCTGAAGTTCGCCATCCGTGAGGGTGGCCGGACGGTCGGCGCCGGCCAGGTCACCAAGATCAACAAGTAAGCTTGTTGGCTTGACCTGGTAGCTCCAGCGCGAGCTCCTGAGGGGCCCGTACGACTTCGGTCGTGCGGGCCCTTTCGCGTGTCCGCGCCCGCGTGTCGGCGTGCGCTTGTCGCGTCGCCCCCGCGGGCGTCAGGTGAAGTGTCGGAGAACTCTCGGCGGCGGCGCGGCGAGAGTTGCGGCAACTCCCCGGCACCCCCGCGTGGAATGTTCTTGTCTGTTCGCTGTGGGGCGTTTGGGGCGGCCGTAGCGTGAGCTGTCCGGTGACCGCCCCGGCCCGGAACTCCCCTTGCGAGAACGGACGGACAGGTGTCGATGCACGGCGCGGACAGCAGGACGTCGATACCGCGACGGGTTGTCGGCGGCCTGCAGCAGCCACTTCCTCCGCTCGCCCTGACCGGACAGCAACGGCAACAGCCCCCGCAGTCCACCCGGACCGGCCGCCACGCCGTGGTACGGGACCGTGTGGGCCGCCGGTTGTACGCCATCGACGGCATCCGGCTGCTGGCCGCCCTGATGGTCGCCATGCACCACTACGCCGGCACCAACCGCCTCAACCAGCCGGGCAACGCGATCTGGGACCGCCCGGTGTCCGACGTCATGCCCACCGTGTTCAGATTCGCCTCCTACGGCTGGATCGGCGTCGAGATCTTCTTCGTGATCAGCGGCTTCGTGATCTGCATGTCCTGCTGGGGGCGTACGCCGAGACAGTTCTTCGTCTCCCGTGTGATGCGGCTCTACCCGGCGTACTGGTTCGCCGTCCTCTTCACGACGGCCGTCCTGGTGGCGGTCCCGGGCGTGTGGGAACGCCTGCGCCCACGCGAGGTCCTGCTCAACCTCACGATGCTGCAGTCCGGTTCGGGCGTGGCCAACGTCGACGGCGTGTACTGGACGCTCTGGTCCGAGCTGCGCTTCTACCTGCTGTTCCTGCTCGTGGTCGCGACCGGGCTGACGTACCGCAAGGTCGTGGTCTTCTGCTGCGTGTGGGGCGCGGCAGCGATGCTCGCGCCGGTCTCCGAGTTCCCCCTGCTGGAGCTGGTCGCCAACCCGGAGGGCGCCTGGTACTTCATCGCGGGCCTCGCCCTGTACCTCATGCACCGCTTCGGCCAGGACCTGCTGCTGTGGGGCATCCTCGCGATGGCCTGGCTGATGGGCCAACTGGAGCTGGGGCAGCGGATCGACGAGGTCGAGCACGTCTCCGGCTGGCGGGGGAGCGTAGTGATCTTCACGGTCTTCCTGCTGGCCATGGTGGCCATCGCCCTGGGCGCGACCGACCGCGTCCGCTGGAAGTGGCTGGTGACGGCGGGCGCGCTGACCTATCCGCTGTACCTGACGCACTACGCGGCGGGCACGACGATGATCAACCGCCTCCGCGACACGATGGACCCGCGTCTCCTGGTCGTCGTGGTGCTGGCCGGGTTCATGCTGCTGAGCTGGCTGGTGCACCGGTTCGTGGAGCGGCCGCTGGCGCAGCTGCTCAAACAGGGGCTGGCCACGTCGTTCGCGCGGCTGCGGAACGCGCAGGCCGGCTGACCATGGCACGAAGGGGCCGTACGACTTCTGGTCGTACGGCCCCTTCGTCGCCGTTGCCGTTGCCGTCTCCGTACCCGGCGCCGGTCGCGTCGGGCTACGGCGTCACCACCTTGCCGCCGAGGGTCACGTTGAGGCGGCCGTCCGAGGCGAAGGACCAGCCCAGGGCGCCGGAGTACGAGGAGCACCGGGAGCCGTTGGTGCCGGTCCAGAACTGGTTGGAACTGTCGGCGCTGCCGACCGTCTTGTCGTTCGAGCCGCTGACGCTGAACCGGCACGAGGTGTTGTTCCGGTACACATGGGTGCCGGCGTCGAACGAGAAGTTGCGCTGGGCGTTGTCGATGCTCGCGTTGTTCGAGATCGCCATCTTGCCCGGGTTGCTGTTGTACGTGAACCCGTGCTTGCCGTTGCGGTAGGCGATGCTGTGCTGCACCACGTGGTTGACGGCGATATCGTCGCCGCCGAGCTTGTACCCGTTGCGGTCGCCGTTGGAGTTCACGGTGCCGTTGCTCAGGGTGCCGTTGGTGTAGGCGAGGGAGTACTCGATGGTGACCGGGCCGATGGCGCCCGTGTCGGTCTTGGTGTAGAGGTCCCAGCCGTCGTCGATGTTGTTGTGGGAGACGTCGTAACGGAAGACGTTCCCGGTACCGGTGGTGAGCTTCGCGGCGAAGCCGTCGGCGTCCTCGCCGTCGGAGTCGGCGTTGTCGTGCGACTCCGAGCTCACGATCAGGTTGTTCGACGGCCACTGGGAGCTCGGGGTGCTGGAGGAGATGCGCCCCAGCTGCAGTCCGGTGTCGCGGTTGTACCTCGTCACCGTGCGCTCGACGACGTTGTTGCTGCCGCCGACGTAGATCCCGTTGTCCCCGGCACGCTCGACGGTGAGGCCGTAGAGGCGCCAGTAGTTGGCGTTCAGCTGGAGCCCGCGGTTCGACGAACTCTCGCTCTGCGCCGAGAAGTTGAGCACCGGTTTCTCGCCGGAGTACGCGGTCAGCGTGGTGCGGGCGCCGGCGGTGCCGTTGCTGCCCGCCGGGATCGTGATCGTCGACGAGTAGTTGTACGTCCCGCCGCGCAGGTAGATGGTGCCGCCGGGGGCGATGCGGCTGATCGCCGTGGCGAGCGTGGTGGGCGCGGACTGCGTGCCGGCCGCACTGTCGGTGCCGCTCGGCGAGACGTACTGGGTGGCGCTGGCGGCCTGAGCCGGGGTGCCGGACAGCGCGACGAGCGCGCCGGCCAGCAGGCTGACACATGCGATGACGGGTCTCACTTGCATGGTGGTGCCTCCGGGTTCGTCCGTGACCTGGGGTGCCGTGCAAGAGAAAGCGCTTTCTCGGTGTTCTCAGGTGGGAACGTATGGCGCTTGCCGTGGACGCGTCAATACGTGGGTACGTGATCCTTGTTCATACCTGCGAACGCGGGATGGCTGGCGCGGACCTCCTGAACTCGCCGTTGAGTCCCGAGGTGCGCGTTGTGGGGCCGACCGGAGCGGGGCCTGAGTATCGCCGTCGCGTGGGATCCTCTGGGGCGGCGGGGCGCCGTTGGAACGGCTCGTCTGCCGCCAGTGGTTCCGCTGCTTTGCGCCCACCAGCGGCCGCAGGCCGGCTACGTGCGCTCCCAGGTCTGGAGCACCGCCATGGCGTAGGCGACCCGGGGATCCAGACGCCCGGTGTCGAGGTGGTACGTCTTGGGGAAGCCCCGACGATCCAGGGCCTTGCCCGCCCCACGGGTGCGCCAGCGGGTGCGGGACGGACTGTCGAAACTGCTGTCGCTGGTCGTGCCGTCGAACAGGGAGTACAGGAAGAGGGCGAAGGAGAAGGAAAGCCAGAGGGGGGAGGTCACGACGTAGCAGAGCCAGGAGTACCAGGTGCCCACCTTCCCCGTGCACACCCACGCCGGGTTGTCGAGCCGCGCCGACCAGCGGATACGGCGCGGCCAAGGCAGCAGCCGGCCAGGGCGGCGGGTGATCTGGGCCAGCAGAGTTCCGTCGGGTGCGTGGACGTCGTACCCGCCGGGATCGCCCTGGGCCGACGGACGGACCGAGGACACGGAGCCGTGGTCCGGGCCGGTCAGGATCCAAAACGGTACGGGGGAGTGGCGGCTCCACTGTCGGGTGTCGCGGGCGACGAAGATCTGGGCCAGCGGCGGCTGCCCCTGCTGGGCGCCCGGTACCCGGACGGTCGTCGCCATTTCGGCGTCCGGCGGGAGGTGAGGCAGAAAGGGGGGAGACATCGGCAGGGGGTTGTTCACGATCACCGTGAACGGGTACCGGGCCGATGTGGTCGGGGCGGCGGACGGGTGCGGAGAGCTGCTCACGGTGTTGTCCAAGTCGTCCAGGTCATCTGACGCGTCCAGGCCCTACGGGCCGTACGAGGCCTTCAGGTCGTACAAGTCGTTGCGGGGGTTCGGGCGTCATCTGCGTGATCAGCCGAATGGGTTGACATCAGCCACGCGGCCGATGAACCTGCTCGCCGATTCGCGTGCGTGATCCACCTTTTCGTGGATCTTCTCGGATCCGTACTGGATGTCCTCGGTGCTGAGCCGCACCCCTTCCTTGGCGAGATCCTTCGCGCCCATGACCCCCTCGTAGCCGCGTGCCGTCCAGGACCGGGGGTCGATGTAGTGGTCCACCGTCCTGCCTGCGTTGTCGATGACGGGCTTGACGGAGTCCGCGAGTGCGGGAATACGGCTCAGCGGTGTGTTCTCGATCAGCCCGGGCATCGCCTTCTGGAAGAGCACGTCCGTGATTCCCGCGCCCGCGCGGTAGAGGTTTCGATCGCCGAATTCCTTGGCCACCGCGACCGCGAGACGGTCCGTCAGCTTGTTCGCGGTGACATGGATCGCATCCGCTTTGCGGCCGAGGGCGCTCGCGTTACGCGTCGTCCACTGCGCGGCTTCGCTGCCCAGCCGCGCCGTTCCGCCGACGTGCTGGATGATGTCTTCCGCCCGCTTCCAGGAGTCGGCTGCCTTGGCACCGAAATCCAGAACCTCCATCGGGATCTTGACGCCTTTGAGGGCGCCGACGCCGACCTTACCCATCCGCGCCATATCGGCGAACGGCACGAAGCCGGCGAGGTCCAGGCTGATGTCCAGCGCGTTGCCCTTCTTGGCGCCGGCCTTCCAGCCGACCGTGTGGAAGGTGAGGGCGCCGGCGTTGAGTGCCATGCCGATGGCCTCGAAGACGAGGGCGCCGATGATGGTCTCGGAGGTGATGAGGGCGAGGACGTCGCAGACGGCGCTGGCGTAGCCGAGCCAGTCGCCGATCTTGTAGATCGTGTCCGCGTGTTCCTGGATCCACTTCCAGAGGTCGCCCGCGAGGTCCTTGATCCGGTCGCCGAGGCCCTTGAGGGCGTCGGCGAGCTTGTCGAGCAGGGACTCGTCCGGCGCGACCTCGGCAGCCCTGCGTATCGCCCCGGCGGCGCGGCGTGCCGCCTCCTCGTGGTCGTTCAGCAGGGCCCGCGCCTTCTTGATGACGTCGTCCAACTCGGCGCCCGCCTCGTTCACGCGCTTCGTCGCGTAGTCCAGGCGCTGCTGGGCCTTCTGCAGTTCCGCCCCTGTGTCGAAGGTCCTGCCCGCGAGTTGCAGGTCCGGGGCGTTTCGCGCATCTTGCAGCGTCCGGCGAGCGGCCGCGGCTTCCTGTTCGTAGCGGCGGGCCAGCGTCTGGTGGTCCGTCAGCCGTGACTCCCAGGAGTGCAGGGCGTGCGCGGCGTCGGCCAGCGAGCTGTGGCCTTCCGCCAGGTACTTCGGCAGCGCGCCGGTCTGCTGGGCAAAGGCGGATGCCGCCTCACCCACCCAGGCTCCCTCCGCCCTGCCCAGCCTGCTCAGCGTGCCGTGCGCGTCGTGGAGCTGTCTGCCCACGCCAGTGAGCGTGGTGACCAGCCGGCGCACCGACTCCGGTACACCGGGAGCCGGGTCGAAGCCGAGGGCTTCGTACGTCTGTGTGGTCATGAGACGGTCTCTCCTCGACGCGATCAGTAGGAGCCGAAGGGGGAGGACGGGGCGGCTTCGCCGACGGCTCCGGGGTTCTCGGCCTCGGTGTCACCGAAGGTGAGGGTGTCGGCGATGTCCGAGAGGACCGCCTGGTAATGGAAAAGGTCCTGGGCGTCGGCCGTGCTCAGGCAGAGCAGCAGCAGGCGGTCCTCGCCGGAAACCGGCAGCCAGACCTCGATCCGGACGAAGAACCTCTCCTGATCACCTTCCGGCGTCTCCCACACGGCACGGGCCCCTGCGACATGGACGACCGCGGGGCCGGCGGGCAGCTGGATCAGCTGGGCCTCGCCACCCTGGCCCGCCTTGTCCAGCGTCTCCGCGATGCCCGCAGCCGTGAGATGCGGGTCGGGGTTGTCCAGGTCGCGCACACCGAGGGTGAGCGCGGCGCGGCTGACGCGTTCGGGAGGCCGGGAGCCGTCCGCGCTACCGCCGACGGGGAAAATGCCGAGCGCGTTGTAGACGGTTCCGCCCTCGACGAGGTTCTGGGCGTTTGCCGTGTACATGGCCCTGGTCAGCTCCCGCAGGGGTTCGAGGGCCTCGCGTTCGCCCCAGTAGTCCCGGGCGAACTGCCGCATCTGGTCCTCGAAGGCGTCCTCGTCCTCGCCGACGCCCAGCGGGATCGCGTGGAACTCAGGCTGCACCTGGAAGTGAAACGCGAGAGGCGCAGCGTCGGCGGCTGTGGCCTCCTCGGGTACGAAGGTCACAGGTCGGCCGGGTCAGGGGACTTCACGGACTGCGCGGCTGCGGCCACCTGGTCCTCCAGGTGCTGGTAGAGCCGGCCCGACTGTGCGGCCTTCTCGGTGACGCCGCCCGTGGCATCGGCGATCAGCTTGATGCCGTGACCCCACTTGTCCTGGAAGTCGTCGCAGGCCTCCTCCAGCTCGTCGGAGCCGGAGCCCTTGGGGCCGATGTCCTTCAGCTGCCTCATCGCGGACCGCATGCCGTCCGCGCACTCGCTGAGATCCGTGACGAGTCGAGAAAGTGCCTCGAACTCGACCTTGCAGTGCCCAGCCATTCGGTCGTGCTCCCCCGTGAAGTGTGCCGACCAGGGATTTTGGCACGGGGATACGGTGCGAGAGGGGGGCGGCGCTGCCTGTCCGCGAGGACGGCACAGAAGTCCCACAAGTGCACCACGGCGCAGCTGCGCACCTGGTGAGACCCCATAGGACCCTGTCGGGGCCCCGCAGGGTTTGACCTGCGTCACTCCCGGGGTAAGGTCTCCGGCCCGATTGGCCAGCCCCCTGCCCCATATGGCAGACTGTCGGAGTTGCTCGGTCGAGCGTTGATGCTGCGCGCCTCCCGCCGGGAGGACCGAAAGCGAGTCCCACAGTACTCGTCGTTCCAACTGCCAGGTGGCAGCGCTGGGGCGGACGTACGGGAATCTTTCGGGAAGTGTCAGTGCGGCGCCGTCCAGGCACCCGGTGGGTCACGCGTCAGCACGTCGGCGCCGTGCCCCCGGCCTGCGGTTCCGGAAGGGCCGTGTTTTCCCGGACGGGATGTTCCAGAGATGGGACATCTGTGTCAGTGAGAGCGCGACACACCCGACCGCGTGGGTCGGCGAAGGAGTGTTCGGAACACCGGGTTCCAGAGCGTTAAGAGAGAACAGGACTACTAGTAGCCATGGCGGGACAGAAGATCCGCATCCGGCTCAAGGCCTACGACCACGAGGTCATCGACAGCTCGGCGAAGAAGATCGTCGAGACGGTGACGCGTACTGGTGCGTCGGTCGCGGGCCCGGTGCCGCTGCCCACTGAGAAGAACGTGTACTGCGTCATCAAGTCGCCGCACAAGTACAAGGACTCGCGCGAGCACTTCGAGATGCGCACGCACAAGCGCCTGATCGACATCCTCGACCCGACCCCCAAGACCGTTGACTCTCTGATGCGACTCGACCTCCCGGCCGGTGTCGACATCGAGATCAAGCTCTGAGGCCGGTGATCTGAACGATGGCTAAGCAGATCAAGGGCATCCTGGGCGAGAAGCTCGGCATGACGCAGGTGTGGGACGCGAACAACCGTGTCGTCCCGGTCACCGTCGTCAAGGCCGGCCCGAACGTCGTGACCCAGGTCCGTACGAATGACAGTGACGGCTACGAGTCGGTCCAGATCGCCTTCGGCGAGATCGACCCGCGCAAGGTGAACAAGCCCCTCAAGGGTCACTTCGCCAAGGCCGACGTCACCCCCCGTCGCCACCTCGTCGAGATCCGCACCGCGGACGCCTCCGAGTACACGCTGGGCCAGGAGATCACCGCTGAGGTGTTCGAGGCCGGCGTGAAGGTCGACGTGACCGGCAAGAGCAAGGGCAAGGGCTTCGCCGGTGTCATGAAGCGTCACAACTTCAAGGGCCTCGGCGCCGGACACGGCACCCAGCGCAAGCACCGCTCGCCCGGTTCCATCGGTGGCTGCGCCACCCCCGGCCGCGTGTTCAAGGGCCTCCGCATGGCGGGTCGTATGGGCAACGAGCGGGTCACCACCCAGAACCTGACCGTCCACGCCGTTGACGCGGAGAAGGGTCTGCTGCTCATCAAGGGCGCGGTTCCCGGTCCGAACGGCGGCCTCGTCCTGGTCCGCACCGCGGCCAAGGGGGCCTGAGGTACCGATGAGCACTGTTGACATCCTTTCGCCTGCCGGCGAGAAGACCGGTAGCGTCGAGCTCCCCGCGGAGATCTTCGGCGTGGAGAAGATCAGCATCCCGCTGATCCACCAGGTCGTCGTCGCGCAGAACGCCGCTGCCCGCCAGGGCACGCACAAGACCAAGCGTCGCGGTGAAGTCCGTGGTGGCGGTAAGAAGCCTTACCGTCAGAAGGGCACCGGCCGTGCGCGCCAGGGTTCGACCCGCGCGCCGCAGTTCGCCGGCGGTGGCGTCGTCCACGGCCCGCAGCCGCGTGACTACTCGCAGCGGACCCCGAAGAAGATGAAGGCCGCGGCCCTGCGCCACGCCCTCACCGACCGGGCCCGCCATGACCGTATCCACGTCGTCTCCGGCGTCGTCGAGGGTGAGAACCCGTCGACGAAGGCCGCCCGGACGCTGTTCGGCAAGATCTCGGAGCGCAAGAACCTGCTCCTGGTCGTCGACCGCGCCGACGAGGCCGCGTGGCTGTCCGCCCGCAACCTGCCCCAGGTCCACATCCTGGAGCCGGGCCAGCTGAACACGTACGACGTTCTCGTCTCGGACGACGTGGTCTTCACCCAGGCCGCTTTCGAGTCCTTCGTGTCTGGCCCCAAGGCCGTTGACACCGAAGGGAGCGAAGCCTGATGGCTACGCGTCACCCGAGCATTGCCTCGAAGGCCGCCAAGGCCGCCAAGGCCGCGCGCGTCGCCAAGGCGCGCCGCCACGAGGCCGAGGGCAAGAACACCGTCGTCACCCCGGCGAGCAAGGCCTTCACGGACCACCGTGACGTCCTGCTCAAGCCGGTCGTGTCGGAGAAGAGCTACGCGCTGCTCGATGAGGGCAAGTACACCTTCATCGTCGCGCCGGGCGCCAACAAGACCCAGATCAAGCAGGCCGTCCAGGCGGTCTTCTCGGTCAAGGTCACCGGCGTCAACACGATCAACCGCCAGGGCAAGCGCAAGCGCACCAAGACCGGGTTCGGTCAGCGCGCGGGCACCAAGCGCGCGATCGTGACCCTCGCCGAGGGCGACCGTATCGACATCTTCGGCGGTCCGACCGCTTAAGCGGGTCGGATCGTCCGATATCGGACGAGGACTGAGAAATGGGAATCCGCAAGTACAAGCCGACTACGCCGGGCCGTCGCGGCTCCAGCGTCGCCGACTTCGTCGAGGTCACGCGGTCCACGCCGGAGAAGTCGCTGGTCCGCCCGCTGCACAGCAAGGGCGGCCGTAACAACGCCGGTCGTGTGACCGTTCGCCACCAGGGTGGCGGACACAAGCGCGCCTACCGAGTGATCGACTTCCGTCGTCACGACAAGGACGGCGTGCCGGCGAAGGTCGCGCACATCGAGTACGACCCCAACCGCACCGCGCGCATCGCGCTGCTGCACTACGCGGACGGCGAGAAGCGCTACATCCTCGCCCCGCGCAACCTGCAGCAGGGTGACCGCGTCGAGAACGGTCCCGGGGCCGACATCAAGCCGGGCAACAACCTGGCGCTCCGCAACATCCCGGTCGGTACCACGATCCACGCGATCGAGCTCCGTCCCGGTGGCGGTGCCAAGTTCGCCCGCTCCGCCGGTGCCTCCGTGCAGCTGCTCGCGAAGGAGGGCCAGATGGCTCACCTCCGCATGCCTTCCGGTGAGATCCGCCTGGTCGACGTGCGCTGCCGCGCCACCGTCGGCGAGGTCGGCAACGCCGAGCAGAGCAACATCAACTGGGGCAAGGCCGGCCGCAAGCGCTGGCTGGGCGTTCGCCCGACCGTTCGCGGTGTGGCGATGAACCCGGTCGACCACCCGCACGGTGGTGGTGAGGGCAAGACCTCCGGTGGTCGCCACCCGGTCTCCCCGTGGGGTCAGAAGGAGGGTCGTACTCGTTCGCCGAAGAAGGCTTCGAACAAGTACATCGTCCGCCGCCGCAAGACGAACAAGAAGCGCTAGGAGCGGGTTTAGATGCCGCGCAGTCTCAAGAAGGGGCCCTTCGTCGACGACCACCTGATCAAGAAGGTGGACGCCCAGAACGAAGCCGGCACCAAGAACGTCATCAAGACCTGGTCCCGTCGCTCCATGATCGTGCCGGCCATGCTCGGCCACACGCTCGCGGTGCACAACGGCAAGACCCACATTCCGGTGTTTGTCACCGAGTCGATGGTCGGCCACAAGCTCGGCGAGTTCTCGCCGACGCGCACCTTCCGGGGTCACGTCAAGGACGACCGGAAGTCGAAGCGCCGCTAACCGCGGGGTGGAATGACCATGACAGACACTGGAAGGACAACCATGGAAGCCAGGGCCCAGGCGCGGTACATCCGCGTCACGCCCATGAAGGCCCGCCGCGTGGTGGACCTTATCCGTGGCATGGATGCCACGGAGGCTCAGGCGGTCCTGCGTTTCGCCCCGCAGGCCGCGAGCGTGCCGGTCGGCAAGGTGCTGGACAGCGCCATCGCCAACGCCGCGCACAACTACGACCACACCGACGCCGACAGCCTCTTCATCTCCGAGGCGTACGTCGACGAGGGCCCGACCCTGAAGCGGTTCCGTCCGCGTGCCCAGGGCCGCGCCTACCGGATCCGCAAGCGGACCAGCCACATCACCGTGGTCGTCAGCAGCAAGGAAGGAACCCGGTAATGGGCCAGAAGGTTAACCCGCATGGGTTCCGGCTCGGTGTCACCACCGACTTCAAGTCGCGTTGGTACGCCGACAAGCTGTACAAGGACTACGTCAAGGAAGACGTCGCCATCCGTCGGATGATGACGTCCGGCATGGAGCGCGCCGGCATCTCGAAGGTGGAGATCGAGCGCACCCGTGACCGCGTCCGTGTGGACATCCACACGGCCCGTCCGGGCATCGTCATCGGCCGCCGTGGCGCCGAGGCCGACCGCATCCGCGGTGACCTCGAGAAGCTCACGGGCAAGCAGGTCCAGCTGAACATCCTCGAGGTCAAGAGCCCCGAGACGGACGCCCAGCTGGTCGCTCAGGCCGTCGCCGAGCAGCTCTCCTCCCGCGTCTCCTTCCGTCGCGCCATGCGTAAGAGCATGCAGGGCACGATGAAGGCCGGCGCCAAGGGCATCAAGATCCAGTGCGGTGGCCGCCTCGGTGGCGCCGAGATGTCCCGCTCGGAGTTCTACCGCGAGGGCCGTGTGCCCCTGCACACGCTCCGTGCGAACGTGGACTACGGCTTCTTCGAGGCCAAGACGACCTTCGGCCGCATCGGTGTGAAGGTCTGGATCTACAAGGGCGACGTCAAGAACATCGCCGAGGTCCGCGCCGAGAACGCTGCCGCCCGTGCGGGTAACCGCCCGGCTCGCGGTGGCGGCGCCGACCGCCCGGCCCGTGGTGGCCGTGGTGGCGAGCGCGGCGGTCGCGGTCGCAAGCCGCAGCAGGCTCCCGCTGCCGAGGCCCCCAAGGCCGAGGCTCCGGCTGCCGCTCCGGCTGAGAGCACCGGAACGGAGGCCTGACCGACATGCTGATCCCCCGTAGGGTCAAGCACCGCAAGCAGCACCACCCGAAGCGCCGTGGTCAGGCCAAGGGTGGTACGACGGTCGCGTTCGGCGAGTACGGCATCCAGGCCCTCTCGCCGGCGTACGTGACCAACCGCCAGATCGAGGCGGCTCGTATCGCGATGACCCGCCACATCAAGCGTGGCGGCAAGGTCTGGATCAACATCTACCCGGACCGCCCCCTGACCAAGAAGCCCGCCGAGACCCGCATGGGTTCCGGTAAGGGTTCGCCGGAATGGTGGATCGCGAACGTGCACCCGGGCCGGGTCATGTTCGAGCTGTCCTACCCCAACGAGAAGATCGCCCGTGAGGCCCTGACTCGTGCCGCTCACAAGCTGCCGATGAAGTGCCGGATCGTCAAGCGCGAGGCAGGTGAAGCGTGATGTCGGCCGGTACCAAGGCGTCCGAGCTGCGCGAACTGGGTGACGAGGAGCTTCTGGCGAAGCTCCGCGAAGCCAAGGAAGAGCTGTTCAACCTCCGCTTCCAGGCGGCGACGGGTCAGCTCGAGAACCACGGTCGGCTCAAGGCCGTCCGTAAGGACATCGCGCGGATCTACACCCTGATGCGTGAGCGCGAGCTGGGCATCGAGACGGTGGAGAGCGCCTGATGAGTGAGAGCAACGTGACTGAGCAGACCGAAGGGGCCCGCGGCTTCCGCAAGACCCGTGAGGGTCTCGTCGTCGGTGACAAGATGGACAAGACCGTCGTCGTCGCCGTCGAGGACCGCGTCAAGCACGCGCTGTACGGCAAGGTCATCCGCCGTACGAACAAGCTCAAGGCGCACGACGAGCAGAACGCCGCGGGCGTCGGCGACCGTGTCCTCCTCATGGAGACCCGGCCGCTGTCCGCGACGAAGCGCTGGCGCGTCGTAGAGATCCTCGAGAAGGCCAAGTAGTCCCCTCAGGGGATCTGGGCAGATGCAGCAAGCTCCTGCGGGCAAACCCGCAGGACAGTTCCGCCAGGCTCCGGGAGCCGCTCGCTGAGCGGCTCCCGGGGAACCGGCAGACAAACAGGAGATAGACGTGATCCAGCAGGAGTCGCGACTTCGTGTCGCCGACAACACTGGTGCGAAGGAGATCCTTTGCATCCGTGTGCTCGGTGGCTCCGGTCGCCGCTACGCGGGTATCGGTGACGTCATCGTCGCCACCGTCAAGGACGCGATCCCCGGTGGCAACGTGAAGAAGGGTGACGTCGTCAAGGCGGTCATCGTTCGCACCGTCAAGGAGCGCCGCCGTCCGGACGGCTCGTACATCCGCTTCGACGAGAACGCCGCCGTCATTCTGAAGAACGACGGCGACCCTCGCGGCACCCGTATCTTCGGCCCCGTGGGCCGTGAGCTGCGCGAGAAGAAGTTCATGAAGATCATCTCGCTCGCGCCGGAGGTGCTGTAAGCATGAAGATCAAGAAGGGCGACCTGGTCCAGGTCATCACCGGTAAGGACAAGGGCAAGCAGGGCAAGGTCATCGCGGCCTTCCCCCGCGAGGACCGTGTCCTGGTCGAGGGTGTCAACCGGGTCAAGAAGCACACCAAGGCCGGTCCCACGGCTCGTGGTTCGCAGGCCGGCGGCATCGTCACCACCGAGGCCCCTGTTCACGTGAGCAACGTTCAGCTCGTCGTGGAGAAGGACGGCAACAAGGTAGTGACCCGCGTCGGTTACCGCTTCGACGACGAAGGCAACAAGATCCGCGTTGCCAAGCGGACGGGTGAGGACATCTGATGACGACCACCACCAGCCCGCGTCTGAAGCAGAAGTACCGCGAGGAGATCGCGGGCAAGCTGCGTGACGAGTTCAAGTACGAGAACGTCATGCAGATCCCCGGCCTCGTCAAGATCGTGGTCAACATGGGTGTGGGCGACGCCGCCCGCGACTCCAAGCTGATCGACGGCGCGATTCGCGACCTCACCACGATCACCGGCCAGAAGCCGGCCGTCACCAAGGCCCGTAAGTCCATCGCGCAGTTCAAGCTGCGTGAGGGCCAGCCGATCGGTGCCCACGTCACGCTCCGTGGCGACCGCATGTGGGAGTTCCTGGACCGCACCCTGTCGCTCGCGCTGCCGCGCATCCGCGACTTCCGCGGCCTGTCCCCCAAGCAGTTCGACGGCCGTGGCAACTACACCTTCGGTCTCACCGAGCAGGTCATGTTCCACGAGATCGACCAGGACAAGATCGACCGCACCCGGGGTATGGACATCACCGTGGTGACCACGGCGACCAACGACGCTGAGGGCCGCGCGCTCCTTCGTCACCTCGGCTTCCCCTTCAAGGAGGCGTGAGCGAGATGGCGAAGAAGGCTCTGATTGCCAAGGCTGCTCGTAAGCCCAAGTTCGGTGTACGTGGCTACACGCGCTGCCAGCGCTGCGGCCGTCCGCACTCCGTGTACCGCAAGTTCGGCCTGTGCCGCGTGTGCCTTCGTGAGATGGCTCACCGTGGCGAGCTGCCGGGCGTGACCAAGAGCTCCTGGTAATCCCCCACTTCGGGATTCCAGAGGCTCTCGGTAAGTAAAGGGCGGTGTCAGGTGCCCACCCCTCCATGGCTTAGGCTAGGAGGGTTGGGCGCTTGGACGCCCATACGACTTACTACGCCGTAGGTCCACCGCGCCGCACCCGTCCCGTCTCGGATCGGGGAGAGGGATGGCGCACCAGGAAACCCCGGCGAGAGAGGCCGAAGGCCAATTCATGACCATGACTGATCCGATCGCAGACATGCTTACGCGTCTGCGGAACGCGAACTCGGCATACCACGACTCCGTGACGATGCCGGCATCGAAGATCAAGTCGCACATCGCGGAGATCCTCCAGCAGGAGGGCTTCATCACGGGCTGGAAGGTCGAGGACGCCGAGGTCGGCAAGAACCTCGTCCTGGAGCTGAAGTTCGGCCCCAACCGTGAGCGCTCCATCGCGGGCATCAAGCGGATCTCCAAGCCCGGTCTCCGGGTGTACGCGAAGTCCACCAACCTGCCGAAGGTGCTCGGCGGCCTCGGCGTGGCGATCATCTCCACGTCGCACGGGCTCCTCACCGACAAGCAGGCCGGCAAGAAGGGCGTGGGTGGGGAAGTCCTCGCCTACGTCTGGTAGCGGAAGGGAACGGAGGAAACAGCTATGTCGCGTATTGGCAAGCTCCCCATCACGGTTCCCGCCGGCGTGGACGTCACCATCGACGGCCGTACGGTCTCGGTCAAGGGCCCCAAGGGAACCCTGAGCCACACCGTTGTCGCGCCGATCGACATCGCCAAGGGTGAGGACGGCGTGCTCAGCGTCACCCGCCCCAACGACGAGCGTCAGAACAAGGCCCTGCACGGCCTGTCCCGCACGCTGGTGGCGAACATGATCACCGGCGTGACCCAGGGTTACGTGAAGAAGCTCGAAATCAGTGGTGTCGGTTACCGCGTCACGGCCAAGGGTTCGAACCTTGAGTTCGCTCTCGGCTACAGCCACCCGATCACCGTCGAGGCGCCCGAGGGCATCACCTTCAAGGTCGAGAACCCGACCCGGTTCTCGGTCGAGGGCATCGACAAGCAGAAGGTCGGCGAGGTTGCGGCCAACATCCGCAAGCTGCGCAAGCCCGACCCGTACAAGGCCAAGGGCGTCAAGTACGAGGGCGAAGTCATCCGCCGCAAGGTCGGAAAGGCGGGTAAGTAAGCCATGGCATACGGACAGAAGATCCTCAAGGGCGACGCCTACAAGCGCGCCGCGATCAAGCGCCGCCACATCCGGATCCGCAAGTCGATCAACGGTACGGCGGAGCGTCCTCGTCTGGTCGTTACCCGCTCCAACCGCCACATCGTGGCCCAGGTGATCGACGACCTCAAGGGTCACACCCTTGCGTCGGCGTCCACCCTGGACACCTCGATCCGCGGTGGCGAGGGCGACAAGTCCGCGCAGGCCAAGCAGGTCGGCGCCCTGGTCGCCGAGCGTGCCAAGGCTGCCGGTGTCGAGACCGTCGTATTCGACCGTGGTGGCAACCAGTACGCCGGGCGCATCGCCGCCCTGGCGGACGCCGCCCGCGAGGCCGGGCTCAAGTTCTAGAGCCGCCCGTCGCGGCAGCGACTGATCGTTGCTGCGTAGCTAGCGGAAAGAGAGAGGTAATCCAATGGCTGGACCCCAGCGCCGTGGAAGCGGTGCCGGTGGCGGCGAGCGGCGGGACCGGAAGGGCCGTGACGGCGGCGCTGCTGCCGCCGAGAAGACCGCGTACGTTGAGCGCGTTGTCGCGATCAACCGCGTCGCCAAGGTTGTGAAGGGTGGTCGTCGCTTCAGCTTCACCGCGCTGGTCGTGGTGGGCGACGGTGACGGCACCGTGGGTGTCGGTTACGGCAAGGCCAAGGAGGTGCCGGCCGCCATCGCCAAGGGTGTCGAGGAGGCCAAGAAGCACTTCTTCAAGGTCCCCCGTATCCAGGGCACCATCCCGCACCCGATCCAGGGTGAGAAGGCTGCCGGCGTCGTGCTGCTCAAGCCCGCGTCCCCGGGTACCGGTGTTATCGCCGGTGGTCCGGTGCGTGCCGTGCTCGAGTGCGCCGGTATCCACGACATCCTGTCGAAGTCGCTCGGCTCCGACAACGCGATCAACATCGTGCACGCCACCGTGGCGGCCCTGAAGGGCCTGCAGCGTCCCGAGGAGGTCGCGGCCCGCCGTGGTCTGCCGCTCGAGGACGTCGCTCCCGCGGCTCTGCTGCGTGCGCGTGCCGGGGCTGGTGCGTAATGGCACAGCTCAAGATCACGCAGACGAAGTCGTACATCGGCAGCAAGCAGAACCACCGTGACACCCTGCGCTCCCTTGGCCTCAAGGGCATCAACACGCAGGTCGTCAAGGAGGACCGCCCCGAGTTCCGCGGCATGGTGCACACCGTCCGCCACCTCGTGACGGTCGAGGAGGTCGACTGATCATGGCGGAGAACAACCCGCTCAAGATCCACAACCTCCGTCCCGCCCCGGGCGCCAAGACCGCCAAGACCCGTGTGGGTCGTGGTGAGGCGTCGAAGGGTAAGACGGCCGGTCGTGGTACCAAGGGCACGAAGGCCCGTTACCAGGTTCCGGAGCGCTTCGAGGGTGGCCAGATGCCCCTCCACATGCGTCTTCCGAAGCTGAAGGGCTTCAAGAACCCGTTCAAGACCGAGTACCAGGTCGTGAACCTCGAGAAGCTGGGCGCGCTGTACCCCGAGGGTGGCGAGGTCACCGTCGAGGGCCTGGTGGCCAAGGGTGCCGTTCGCAAGAACAGCCTCGTCAAGGTCCTCGGCCAGGGCGAGATCTCCGTGGCGCTGCAGGTGACGGTCGACGCCGTCTCCGGCTCCGCCAAGGAGAAGATCACCGCTGCCGGCGGTACGGTCACCGAGCTCATCTGAGCCCGGGCGGCCCCGCCGCACACGCACAGAGGCCGGGCAGTTCTCCCGCGGGGGAGCTGCCCGGCCTTTGCCGTGGGCCTGGGCGCCGGGTGAGAACGGCTCCGCGAGACGGCTCACGACAACCGTTCGCGGCCACGGCTCGCGGAAAACGGCCGAAAAGTGCCGCTGCCCGGCAGTTCATCCGCCCACCACCGGCGACAATGCCGGAAGATCTCCTTGTTTTCCCGATTACTCCCCGCTGGTCACTACGCACAGTCAATGTGATGTGACTCGCACCGGGTGATGACGGAGATCTTCACCGCCCCGTCCCTGACCGACCCTTGACCTGCCGCCTGTCAGGCAAGCTTCACCTGGCTGCGCAGCCGCTGTTAGAGTCCATGAGGTCCACCTGTGCCCGCGCGAGGTATGCCGTTCGGTGTCGGGGTGGTAGAAAACATCGTTCGGCCCGCTGGGCCCTGTTTATACGACTAGTCCCTGCCGCGCGCGGCGCGGGGGTCGCAGGAGGAACCGTGCTCACCGCGTTCGCCCGGGCGTTCAAGACGCCCGACCTGCGCAAGAAGCTGCTCTTCACTCTCGGCATCATCGTGGTCTACCGAGTGGGTACCCACGTTCCGATCCCGGGCGTCGATTACACGGCCGTCCAGCAGTGTGTGGACGAGGCGTCCGGCAACCAGGGCCTGTTCGGTCTGGTGAACATGTTCAGTGGTGGTGCGCTGCTCCAGATCACCATCTTCGCGCTGGGCATCATGCCGTACATCACGGCCAGTATCATCCTGCAGCTGCTGACCGTCGTGATCCCGCGTCTGGAAGCCCTGAAGAAGGAGGGGCAGGCCGGCACCGCGAAGATCACGCAGTACACGCGGTACCTGACGGTGGCGCTCGCCATCCTGCAGGGCACCGGCCTCGTCGCCACCGCCCGCAGCGGTGCGCTGTTCAGCGGCTGCCAGGTCGCCAGCTCGATCGTCCCGGACCGTGCGATCTTCACCACCATCGTCATGGTCATCTGCATGACCGCCGGTACGGCCGTCGTGATGTGGCTCGGCGAGCTCATCACCGACCGCGGCATCGGCAACGGCATGTCGATCCTGATGTTCATCTCGATCGCCGCGACCTTCCCGTCGGCGCTGTGGGCCATCAAGAAGCAGGGCACCCTGGCCGACGGCTGGATCGAGTTCGGCACGGTCATCGCGGTCGGCCTGGTCATGGTCGGCCTGGTGGTCTTCGTCGAGCAGGCCCAGCGCCGCATCCCGGTGCAGTACGCGAAGCGGATGATCGGCCGCCGTTCCTACGGCGGTACGTCGACGTACATCCCGCTCAAGGTGAACCAGGCGGGCGTGATCCCCGTCATCTTCGCGTCGTCGCTGCTCTACATCCCGGCTCTGGTCGCGCAGTTCTCGAGCGGTACGTCCGGTTGGAAGACCTGGATCGAGGGTCACCTCGTCAAGGGAAACCACCCGTACTACATCGTTTCGTACTTCCTGCTCATCGTGTTCTTCGCGTTCTTCTACGTGGCGATCTCCTTCAACCCCGAGGAAGTCGCCGACAACATGAAGAAGTATGGTGGCTTCATCCCGGGCATCCGGGCTGGCCGACCGACCGCTGAGTACCTGTCGTACGTGCTCAACCGGATCACCTGGCCGGGTTCGCTGTATCTGGGTCTGATCGCTCTCGTGCCGACGATGGCGTTGGTCGGCTTCAATGCGAGCCAGAACTTCCCCTTCGGCGGGACGAGCATCCTGATCATCGTGGGTGTCGGTCTCGAGACGGTGAAGCAGATCGAGAGCCAGCTCCAGCAGCGCAATTACGAAGGGTTCCTCCGCTGATGCGTATCGTCCTCGTCGGGCCGCCGGGCGCCGGCAAGGGAACGCAGGCCGCGTTCCTCGCCCAGAACCTGTCGATCCCGCACATCTCCACGGGCGACCTGTTCCGGGCCAACATCAGCAAGCAGACGGAACTCGGCAAACTGGCGAAGTCCTACATGGACGCGGGCAACCTGGTCCCGGACGAGGTCACCATCGGGATGGCCAAGGACCGCATGGAGCAGCCCGACGCGGAGAACGGCTTCCTGCTGGACGGCTTCCCGCGCAACGTGTCGCAGGCCGAGGCCCTGGACGAGATGCTGAAGTCCGAGGGCATGAAGCTGGACGCGGTGCTGGACCTGGAGGTCCCCGAGGACGAGGTCGTCAAGCGGATCGCCGGCCGGCGCATCTGCCGCAACGACTCCGCGCACGTCTTCCACGTGTCGTACAAGGCGCCGAAGCAGGAAGGCGTCTGCGACATCTGCGGCGGGGAGCTGTACCAGCGCGACGACGACTCCGAGGAGACCGTCCGTAAGCGACTGGAGGTCTACCACACGCAGACCGAGCCGATCATCGACTACTACAAGGCACAGGGCCTGGTGGTCACGATCTCGGCGCTCGGCAAGGTGGAGGACGTCACCGGACGCGCCATGGAGGCACTCAAGCGCGAGGACCACGCGGCGTAGCCCGCTCTTCGTAACCGTTCTTCGTACGTCGTCGCAGCCGCGGTTCCCCGGACAGGGGCCGCGGCTGTTGCGTGAGTGCACGTATCGTTGAGCACACCCGCCCTCTCCCGGTCCCAGAAAGGCTCCCGCCGCCATGGTGCAGATCAAGTCCCCCGAGCAGATCGCCAAGATGCGTGAGGCGGGGTTGGTCGTCGCAGCCATCCACGCGGCCACGCGAGAGGCCGCGGTGCCCGGGGCCACGACCAAGGATCTGGACCAGGTCGCGCGCAAGGTGCTCGCGGAGCACAACGCGAAGCCGAACTTCCTCGGCTACGGCGGCTTCCCCGCGACCATCTGCACCTCGGTGAACGAGGTCGTCGTGCACGGCATCCCGTCCGACGAGGTCGTCCTCAAGGACGGCGACGTCATCTCCATCGACTGCGGCGCGATCATCGACGGCTGGCACGGCGACGCGGCCTACACGGCCTTCGTGGGCTCCGGGCACGCTCCCGAACTCGTCGAGCTCTCCCGGGTGACCGAGGAGTCGATGTGGGCCGGCATCGCGGCCATGAAGCAGGGCAACCGCCTGGTGGACGTCTCCCGGGCCATCGAGACGTACATCCGCCGCCAGCCGAAGCCCGGCGGCGGCAAGTACGGGATCATCGAGGACTACGGCGGCCACGGCATCGGCACCGAGATGCACATGGACCCGCACCTGCTGAACTACGTCGACCGGCGGCGCGGGAAGGGCCCCAAGCTGGTACCCGGTTTCTGCCTCGCCATCGAGCCGATGGTCTCCCTGGGCACCCCGAAGACCGAGGTGCTCCAGGACGACTGGACGGTCATCACCACCGACGGCACCTGGTCGTCCCACTGGGAGCACTCGGTGGCGCTGACGGAGGAGGGCCCGCTGGTGCTGACGTCTCCCGACGGGGGCAGGGCCAAGCTGGCGGAGCACGGGGTCACGGCCGCGCCCGACCCGCTGGCCTAGGTGTATTGACCCGCAGGGTTGTTCACGCGGGTGATGGGTGGCTGGCCGCCGAGTGCGGTGTGGCAGCGGTGGTGGTTGTAGGTGTGCAGG